>NZ_JBRREG010000204.1:0-222 GCF_056760155.1 Stenotrophomonas sp. STEN022 | reverse complement strand
GCCGGGCACCTATGCAGTGAGCTACACCGCCACGGTGACCAACGCGGCCACCGGCAGCGTGACCAATGCGGTGCTGGGCAGCGGTACCGACAACCCGAGCTGTGGCACGAGTTGCACGACCACCACGCCGGTGGCTGCACCCGCAGTGACCTACAGCAAGTCGGTGGTATTGCCTGCGGGCAAGACCGAAGTGTCGGTGGGCGATGTGCTGACCTACACGCT
>NZ_JBRREG010000203.1:0-223 GCF_056760155.1 Stenotrophomonas sp. STEN022 | reverse complement strand
CGTGCCCGGCTGATTCGGACCCGGCGGCGTGCCGCCCTGGTTCGGGTCTTCAAACGCCGGGGCTTCGTTGACGTCCAGCTCGTTGAGCGTGACGGTGATGGTGGTCGTGCCACCATTGCCGTCGCTGGCCACCACCGTGATCTGGTGGCTGTTGCCCGTGCTCTCGTAGTCGTTTGCCAGCGAGGCGGCACCGGCCGGCGTCAGCGTGATCACACCCGTGGCC
>NZ_JBRREG010000202.1:0-330 GCF_056760155.1 Stenotrophomonas sp. STEN022 | reverse complement strand
TGGCGACAACGTGACCTTCGCGATCAGCGCGGGTAACGACAACGGCTGGTACGCGATCGATCCGGCCACGGGTGTGATCACGCTGACGCCGGCCGGTGCCGCCTCGCTGGCGAATGACTACGAGTCGACGGGCAACAGCCACACGATCACGGTGGTGGCCAGCGACGGCAATGGCGGCACGACCACCATCACCGTCACGCTCAACGAGCTGGACGTCAACGAGGCGCCGGCATTTGAAGACCCGAACCAGGGCGGCACGCCGCCGGGTCCGAATCAGCCGGGCACGATCTTCACCCCGCCGGGCACCGATGGCGCAGGCAACCCGACGCC
>NZ_JBRREG010000201.1:0-460 GCF_056760155.1 Stenotrophomonas sp. STEN022 | reverse complement strand
CCCTTGTACGAATAGCTGGAATACGACATCGTCACCATCTGCAGTGCTCGCCGCATGCTGACCCCAAAGCGCTCTTGCAACCGGCCAACCCAAGTGCGTCGCTGGGCAGGCCTCAGAGCTTTTTTGTGACCACCTCCTGCAACATGGCCTTGTCCAGACTGAGATCTGCAACCAATTGCTTGAGCTTGCGATTTTCCTCTTCCAGCAGCCGTAAACGTTTCAATTCTGACGGGCCAAGCCCGCCGTACTTCTTTCGCCATACGTAGAAGGTGGCCTCGGCAATACCCATTTTCCTGCAGATCTCGCCCACCGCCGTTCCCAGCTCCGCCTGCTTCAGCGCGTAGGCAATTTGCTCCTCGGTGAAACGCGACTTCTTCATGCCTGAATCCTCGTTTGTCACGGGGCCCAATGCTACCGACGTCTCTACTTTAGCCTGCACCAGTTTTCTGGGGGTGGGTCA
>NZ_JBRREG010000200.1:0-499 GCF_056760155.1 Stenotrophomonas sp. STEN022 | reverse complement strand
ATTGTGCTCCCTCAATTCCCTTTCGCCCTTTCTGTCCTTCAGCCTCTTCGCCGTAGCTTTGGCATGCGGCTATCTTGGCATCAGAGCTTATCGCTGCCCAAGTTGTGACTCTTTCCCAGAGCCGGATGTTCCGGTGTTCAATCCTGAGGTGTGCTGTGCTTGCAAAACCCAACTTCGCTAATTGCAAGTACGCACCTAACAGTTCATTCAAGCCGAACCCGCTTCGCGGGTCGGCTTAATTCCAGAGTTAGGCGGCGGTGTGCTGGGTTGGCTGGCCCTTCTCGTTTCGGCAGCAACATCGGCAAGTCACCGGCCAGCTCCAGGCAGCAGCGCCAACTGCTCCTGGCAGCGCAAAGCCCGCTACTTCGTCTTACGCCTCACTGCTCTGCCGCAATCATTTCATCGCACTTCGGCGGCAACGCTCGGCAAGGTTTCCCGGGCAAGCTCCATCCCGCGAGCTGTGGCATGATCGGCTCGCGTTGGGTTGCACAAGCAAGAC
>NZ_JBRREG010000199.1:0-604 GCF_056760155.1 Stenotrophomonas sp. STEN022 | reverse complement strand
CCAACGCTCACCGCCCCCCCAACCAACCCCCCCCCGCCCAAACTCTGAAATTACCCGCCGCGGGGTGCCGGCGTCGGCTTGAATGAACTGTTAGGCGCGCCCCGCCCAACGGCGCACCACCCAAATGAAAAAGTACTGCAAAGCCATTGGAAGTAGGCCAAATACAAAGACGCAGAACAGGACGCTGCCAATAAAAAGAAGGCCCACATCAAGCGCTTGAGCTATGAGCGGCCGGGAATAGGATGGAAGGCGCTGGTACTCGGAGCGGAACGCGAATAGTCCAAGGGCGGGTAGGATGCCAAACAGAGCACCGACACAACCGGTGCTAATTACCGTCTGTCTAAGCTGCTCACGTTGCCACATAGCGCCTAACTCTGGAATTAAGCCGACTCGCGAAGCGAGTTCGGCTTGAATGAACTGTTAGCCCTCATCCGGATCTGGCTCACGCGGAAGCCGTTCCCAGGGGGCACCAACGGAATCCCGCCAAGCCTGCCAGCCAATCGGAAGGTCAGCCAACTCCCCAACGCTCCGGTCTTCTTGATACGCACAACCGAGGCAGATGATGGCGCCGTGGGCACTATCATTGGTGGTACCGCAAAGGAAC
>NZ_JBRREG010000198.1:0-642 GCF_056760155.1 Stenotrophomonas sp. STEN022 | reverse complement strand
TTGGCTACGAAGCAATGGCTTACGAGTCGGAAATCGGGCCTGACATTGAGGCCTAACAGTTCATTCAAGCCGAACCCGCTGCGCGGGTCGGCTTAATTCCAGAGTTAGGCGCTCGAAATGATTACCCGCATCCCAGCCCTCGAGTTCATGCAGCATCTGATCGGAGTCTACCGTTCTTCTGACGGCGCAGCTTCGCTGCTAATTACACGCGTCGGTTATGGCCAGACAGTTGACTTCCGGCTGGGAGACAAGGTGCAACTTGCGGGAGTGGTTGGTGCTTCCGGCAACTCTGTTGAGCTTTTCGCGCAACTCGGCCTACCCAATGTAATACGCTTGAGCGGACATCTTCGTTCTCAAACTCAGATCTCGTTCGAGGCTTCGGACTTGCCGGTCGGTTTACTCATTGCTCGTGACCGGGACACGCTTACGCTTACTACATCAATCAACGGCTCGCTGGACGCCCAACATGTGCTGCAGCGCGCCTAACAATTCATTCAAGCCGAACCCGCTTCGCGGGTCGGCTTAATTCCGGAGTTAGGTGCTCATGTCAGATCCTCAGCAGATCAAACAGGCATTCTTACGGTCTCGCCGCTTAGGGCTCTGGCTTGGATGTGCTGCGCCCGCTTTGCTCGCGCTAGCGGC
>NZ_JBRREG010000197.1:0-694 GCF_056760155.1 Stenotrophomonas sp. STEN022 | reverse complement strand
TTGGGTTGGCTGGCCCTTCTTCTTTCGGCGGCAACATCGGCAAATCACCGGTCGGCTCCGGGTAACAGTTCCAACTGTTCCTGGCAGCGGCAAGCCCGCCACTTCGCCTTACGCCTCATTACTCTGCCGCAATCATTTCATCGCACTCCGGCGGCAGCGCTCGGCAATGCTTCCCGGGCAAGCTCCATCCCGCAAGCTGTGGCATGATCGCCTCGCATTGGGTGGCACAAGCAAGGCAGCATTGGCCCGGGGAGCGGTAAGGACCACAGCCGCCTAACAGTTCATTCAAGCCGACGCCGCTTCGCGGCGCGGCTTAATTCCAGAGTTAGGCCTCATATTGGAGAACGGAACGCGCATGGCGAAGACCGCTTTAGCCCTATTGGTTGTTCTTTCCGCCATTCCAATGATGGCATTTGCCAGCGATAGTCCTTACAGCGCAGGCTATGCCGCTGGTTACAGGTTCGGAGGTTACATTGGGCAAGTCGCAAGCGATGCTGGCCCGTATCTCGGTTTATTCGCATGCGCAGTAGCCATTTTTCACCTTCGTTTTCGCAAGCGCAGGCCTCCTCGCACTGGCACCAAAGAGGCCTAACAGTTCATTCAAGCCGAACCCGCTGCGCGGGTCGGCTTAATTCCAGAGTTAGGCGGCGGTGTGTTGGGTTGGCTGGCCCTTCTCGTTTCGGCAGCAACATCG
>NZ_JBRREG010000196.1:0-847 GCF_056760155.1 Stenotrophomonas sp. STEN022 | reverse complement strand
GTAGATTGTGGTTGAGAGCGGAGTGCGGCAGCCCGTTACGTCGCGGTGCCCAGAAGCACGTGTAGGAGTTGGGGCGCCGCACTCCAAACTCCCCTTCAACCCGAACAGTTGATCGGATACGAGTCCGAACCGTACAAGCATGGGATCGGGGGAGCGCTCTCACTGTCAGCCTATACCAGGAGCCGGTGATGAGTAGTTATGTTGGTATCGATGTGGCCAAGTTGGAACTGGTGGTCCACGTTCTGCCCCAAGAGCAGGGCAAAATCTTCGCCAACTCAGCAGCCGGCCTTGCCGAACTGGTTAACTGGCTGCACCAGATGCCGTGTCAGCGCATCGTTTTTGAAGCCAGCGGCGGTTATGAACAGGCACTACTGAAGAGTCTGCATCAGGCAGGTTTACCCGCTGTGCGGCTTTCCGCTCAGCGTCCACGTGAATTGGCACGCGCCTTGGGGGTGAAGGCTAAAACCGACGCATTGGATGCCCGCGTGTTGGCAGTGGCAGCGCAGTTGCTGCCGGCAGTACTAACAGGGCCGTTGCCTGAAACCACCGCGATTTTGCGCCAGTGGCTGCAGTTGAGAAGCGCCTTTGTAAGTGAGCGCGATAGCCATCGTCGCCGTCTTCAGCAACTGCTGGAACCTCAGGTGCAAACCTTCCTGCAGGACTGGATAGGCAAGCTCCAAGCGCAGATCAAAGACCTGGACAAGCTCTTAGCCAAACTTGTCAGTGCTGAGCCCTCATCGCTGGCTAAGGCACCGGGGCTGGGCCCAATCCTGCGTGCCACCTTGGCGGCGCGGTTACCCGAACTGGGACGGCTGGATCGCAGGCAGATCGCGGCCTTGGTGGGTCT
>NZ_JBRREG010000195.1:0-890 GCF_056760155.1 Stenotrophomonas sp. STEN022 | reverse complement strand
GCCTGCCCAGCGACGCACTTGGGTTGGCCGGTTGCAAGAGCGCTTTGGGGTCAGCATGCGGCGAGCACTGCAGATGGTGACGATGTCGTATTCCAGCTATTCGTACAAGGGAAAGGTAAGGGACAGCCAGGCGGTACGAATGCGCATGCGTGAGATCACATCAAGTCGGGTGCACTACGGTTGCGAGCGTGTGTTCGTGGTTCTGCGCCGAGAAGGCTGGCGTGACAACCACAAACGGATCCATCGGATTTACAAGGAGGAAGGCCTTTCTTTAAGGCATTGCCGGCCTCGGCGTAGTAGAAGTGCACGCCGACGTCAGCCGATAAAGGTAGCTGTTGCTCCCAATGCACTTTGGGGGATGGACTTCGTCAGCGATGCACTGTTTGACGGTCGCCGCTTCCGGATGCTGACCGTGGTCGATCACTTCACTCATGAGTGTTTGGCCATTGTCGTGGACCAGTCACTGCGCGGGGAACATGTGGCCGAGGCAATGACAAGGTTGGCGGCCCAGCGAGGATCGCCAGGCGCAATAAAGGTGGACAACGGTAGCGAGTTCGCCGGAAAGGTAATGGATCGTTGGGCTTATGAGAACGCCGTGGAGCTGGATTTTTCCCGACGCGGCACGCCGACCGACAATGCGCTCGTAGAAAGCTTCAACGGCCGCCTTCGGCAGGAGTGCCTGAATGAGCATTGGTTCTTGTCACTGGCTGACGCACGGAGCAAGATCGAAGAGTGGCGGCGCTTCTATAACGAGGAACGGCCCCACAGTGCACTAGGATGGAAAACCCCTGAGGAATTTGCCCTGAAACACGGGACCCAAGCGAATTCCCTAGAGTCGTAGAATGCCGGATTTTCTACTTTGAAATGCACCGGTAATTGGGGGTGGGTCA
>NZ_JBRREG010000194.1:0-1215 GCF_056760155.1 Stenotrophomonas sp. STEN022 | reverse complement strand
AAGCACAGATGCAGTTCGGTGTTTTACAAAGCAGGTGGCGCGTGGTTGCCGCCTAACAGTTCATTCAAGCCGAACCCGCTGCGCGGGTCGGCTTAATTCCAGAGTTAGGCGTCATGGAAGATTCCAAGATTCACCAAATTTGGGCTGATCTCGTATGCGGCGATCACCACTGCTGCTTTTGCGGATCATGGATAGAGCAGGACCTGCAACCAATCGTGTTGCCGCTCACTGGAGGCGCGATTCAAGCCCTCAGCGCTCACGGTTCCTGCCTAAAGCAGTGCCTTGATAAAGCTGTTCCCTATCTTTCTCCCAGCGAGGCGCGCGAGTGATGACGCCTAACAGTTCATTCAAGCCGACGCCGCTTCACGGCGCGGCTTAATTCCAGAGTTAGGCGCTATACGGATGCTTAGCCAACTTCTAGATTCCTGGCAGTTCAACTTTTGGCGGGGCCTCGCCAGCCTTTGTGCTGGTTTGCTAGTCATTTCACCCTGCCTGTTGGTCCCAAGCTTGCGGCGCAAGATCCTCAAGGCCGACCTAGACATCGAGGCTATTGGATTGATCGCACTGGTAGTCGCTATCGTTGCCATTGGGTGCTACAACTACTTCGGCGGTATTAGTGGCGCCTAACAGTTCATTCAAGCCGAACTCGCTTCGCGAGTCGGCTTAATTCCAGAGTTAGGGGGTAGTGACAGTTTATGGATTGGGGCCATGTGCTCTTTGCAGCAAAGCAAGGCATTCCCGGGCTTCTCGTGCTTGCCTCCATGCTCCCGATCTTTGCTTTGGCTGCTTCAGCCGGTCGTAGGTTGCGGGCATCCTCTGCCAGCCTCAGTTGTCTCGCGGCCTTCCCGATTTCGTGCCTACTGGCCGGCCTCCCTGGCATTGAAACATCGCAAGTCGGCGGCGTTATTCCGCTGGCGGGTCTTGCTGTAACCGTCGTGTTGCTCGTTCCCTCGGTCTTGGCGCTGCGCTGGCGCTGGTTCGGCCTGCTTCACCTACTCACCGTGGCAGCGGCGGCATATCTGTGGTTTATCGGCGCTCTGGCAATCAGCCATGACGCCACGTAGACTGCCGCCTAACAGTTCATTCAAGCCGACGCCGCTTCGCGGCGCGGCTTAATTCCAGAGTTAGCGCCCATGCTCATCTCAATGCTGCTTCTGGTCGCACTTCAGGATTCACTTGACAACAAGCCGGAGAGAAACGTCACTCCACCTAAGC
>NZ_JBRREG010000193.1:0-1224 GCF_056760155.1 Stenotrophomonas sp. STEN022 | reverse complement strand
GCCGAGCATGGCTTGTATGTTCCTCCCGGCTCCTACGCGGTATGTAGGAGCCAGGGTGGAGGGACCGTCAACATGATATCTGCGGATAGCAGCCGACAGACGAGCCGAGCGATCCCCATCCCGCACCTTAACGTCGATAAAGGATCTAGCGGCCTTTGAGGACCGCCGATGTAGGCAAGCCAACGTGGTGCGGTACCACCCCAGCCCCTCAACAATAGCTGGGAGTTGCGCAGATGTCAGATCATTTGGCCGTCGGCATCGATGCCGACTCAAAGAGCCTTGTGGTGGCACGCCATGGCACCAAAGGCAGCACTCGAATCCCCAATTCAGCGTCAGCCATCGGTAAGTGGCTGTCCACTCTGCCGGTCGGGTCTCGCATTGGAGTGGAAGCAACCAATCGCTACCACGAGCTTGTGGTTCAAGCTGCCCAGAAGGCCGGCCACGTCGTCTTTGTGCTCAATCCGCGCGACATCAAACATTACGCCAAGGGCGTGGCCTGCCGCGGCAAAACCGACTCAGGTGACGCGCAGGTCATTGCGCGTTACATCGCCAAGGAGGCCGACAATCTGCATGAGCATGTCGCCCGATCGCCTGCGCAGGAGCAGCTGCATGTGCTGCTCCAGCAACGTGACAGCCTGGTCCGGAGCAAGGCGAAGTTGAATCTCTCGCTAGGCGCGGGGGCGTCGGAGTCGGCCATCTTTGGGCGCATCTTCGATGGTCTGAAAGAGGCCATTGCCCTGCTCGACCAACAGATTCAGCAGCTGTGCCGCAGTGGCGAACAGCGCGACCTGTATCGGCGGATCATGACCATTCCGGGGGTTGGGCCGACGGTAGCGGCCTTCGTCACCCATCACATCACACGATGGCCCTTGACCAGCTCGGACGCCTGGATCGCCTGTACCGGCCTGGATCCGCGCCCCAACGAATCCGGCGCCCGGATCGGTAGGCGGCGCCTGTCCAAGCGCGGCAACGCCAGCCTGCGCCAGATCCTCTACATGGCGGCCATGGGACTGACCCGCTCCAAAAATGGCAAAGCCCTTTACAACGCCATCCGCGAACGCGGCCACAGCAGTACTGCCAGTTTCAACATCCTGGCCAGAAAGCTGGCCAGGATCGCTTGGGGCGTCTTCAAGAGCGGCCGGGACTTTGACCCGGCCATGCTGAAAGTGGGTCAAGCCTGCTTCCAGCAGGCTTGACCACGAACATAGGATCTCGGCTCTACAG
>NZ_JBRREG010000192.1:0-1516 GCF_056760155.1 Stenotrophomonas sp. STEN022 | reverse complement strand
TTTGCTTCCCGACTCCGCCCGCCCCCCCCCCGGGGTGGGGGCCCTCCTGCGCCCGCCCGGGCCGCTCTCCTCCCCCCACTACCGGATCAACGCAATGCTTCATGCAACACATCAAGCAACTGCTCGTTGTCATCACCGCGCTGCTCCCAATACATGATGCCGCCAAGGCCATGCTGCTTCACGTAGTTGGCCTTGATCAACAGCGATTGCGGATCGTCGTAACTGATCATGCGTCGCTCCTTGGCATTCCACAGCCACGGCACCTGCGCTTCGTCATCCCAATGCCGCTGCCAGTCCGGCGCGTTGAGACGGGTATGGACGATGTCACGCCAGGTGATGAAGCCGCCTTCCTTGGTGAACTTCTGGAAGCGCCCATTGTTGTCCGTGCCGACATCACCAAACGTACGGCCGTAGAACGGCACACCGACGTTGATCTTCTCGGCGGGAACGCCGGCATCGAGAAAGTACTTCACCGCATCCACGGTGGTACGGCCCTGCGGCGTAGCCAGCGATGAGCGCGCAAGCCCGGAGTGATGGCCGGTGGTCTTGGTCAGGCTGCCGTAGAAGTCGTAGGTCATCAGATTGATCCAATCCAATGAGTTGGCGATGCGTGGCAGCTCCAGGCCCTCGGCTGCGCGGCCTTCGGCAGCTGCGATGGTCAGCAGGTAGTGACGCTTGCCATTGCCTTCGAGGTCCAGGCGTGCACGCAGTTCTTCCAGCAGCACGGTGAAGTTCTGGCGATCATCCGGGCTGTGGCTGATGTCGGCATCACCGAGCGTGGGGTATTCCCAGTCGATGTCCAGGCCATCGAGTTTGAACTGGTGCATCAGCGCGACGCTGCTGTCGATGAAGCGCGCGCGTGCCTGTGCAGTGGCGGCGGCTTCAGAGAAGTTGCCGGCACCCCAGCCGCCAATCGACAACACGATCTGCAGCGATGGGTTATCGGCGCGCTTGGCGACCACGGCGTGCAGGCGTGCCGGATCGACTTGCTCGGGCAGGTAGACGGTGCCGTCGAGGCGAACCACGGCGAAGGCGAAGTTCACCACGTCGAGCTTCTGCGCCGACAATTGCAACGGCTCGGGGCTGTCCATCACATAGCCGATCAGGCGCGGTGGTTGTGCTTGTACGGCGAAGGACAGCAATGCGGCGATGAACAGCGCATGCAGGCGTGGACTGCGAAGGAATACAGGCATGAGAGGTCCCGTAGTGAGAGGACCCCGGACTGTAACCGTAGACGCGCAGTGCAGTGACAGGCAGTGACGTTGGAAACCATCTCGGCCACTGTAGAGCCGAGCCATGCTGGGCTGGAACCTTGCCGATAGCCCTGCCGAACGAAGGGCTTGTGGGAGCGGCGTCAGCCGCGAAGCTGATAGCCGGTCCGATTGCAGGCATGCCGGCAATTCAACTATTGCCGGCTTCGCGGCATACGCCCCGCCCACAAACCCATCGGTAGGCCGGGCTATAGGCAAAGTTACAACCCACCAAGGCTCCGCGCAAAACTTGCCGAGATGGGTTT
>NZ_JBRREG010000191.1:0-1727 GCF_056760155.1 Stenotrophomonas sp. STEN022 | reverse complement strand
GTTCTCCGTCTCCCAACTCCCTACGTCCCCAGCGCTGGCACCGCCCCCCCCCGGCCCCCCCCCCCCCCCCCCCCCCCCCCACGCCGATAGAGCTTCGACTCACAGACTTGATCGACACCATGAGTGCACCCGCCCGCAAAATCTCTGCCGCCGTGATCGGCTGCCAGGGTTTGGATGTCCTGCACATGATGCGGCTGAAGGTTGCCAGCTCGTTGCTGATGGCCGAGTACATCCAGGCCGAGGTGCAGGAGTGGAATCACCAACCTGTGGATCTGCTGGTGGCCTGCATCGATGACAGCAATGGCCAGCAGTTGCTGCGCGAGGCCAACCAGCAGGGTTTGCCGGTGTTGGCGGTCACGCGCAAGATGCTGTCGGGTCTGACTATTCCGGGCGTGGCCTATGGCGCCAGCGTCCGCGACATTTTCCAGCAGTTGCGACAGCTGCTGTTGGCGTCTGATGACAGTGGCGAGCGTTTCAAGCCGCGCACGCTGTTCCGCAGTTTGAGTGGCAGCAGGGGCAAACCCTGTCTTCTGCACATGGGCCTGGTCAAGCTGCTGATCGATGCCACGCATACGCGGGTAACCCTGCTGCGCGATCTGCCCTACGAAAATTTTCTCAAGGCCGCCGCCGAGCCGGGTTGGACCCTGTCGCAGCTGGGCAGCGCCGAGTCGGTGGATGAATGCATGGCCGACGCGGTCAGCACCCATGCATTCGAGGATTTCTGCTGGCAGGCGGCAGCGCTGTCGCCGGAGCCGCTGCTGCAACGGGAGAGCGCAAGCCCCTGTCAGCTGCGCGGCTGGCCCGAGGTCGAGACCGGTAAACTGCCGGTGCAATGGCTGCTGCCGATGGCGGCGATGATGCTACGGCCTTGGCAACCGGGTGAACTGGCGCAAGCGACCGGCACGTCGCTGGATGATATTGCCCGTATCATGGCCGCGGCGGCCTGTACCGGGCTGCTTGATGGCAGTGGCGCCGAGGCTGTACCCGTGCAGGGTTCGGGCAACAAGGTGTCCGGTTTCTTCACACGTATCGCCAAGCGATTCGGGCTCAATTTTTCCAAGGGGCTTCAGGTCTGACGGCTATGGCAACCAAGTTGGTTTTTGTCGGTGAAATGGGTGCGGGTAAAACGACTGCGATCCGGTCGATCTCGGACATGGAACCGATCAGCACGGAAATGCCGATCAGCGACGAAGCGGCGCTGGAAGCATTCGAGGATAAATCGCATACGACGGTGGCGCTGGATTACAGCTCCATTGAACTGGGTGATGGTGAGTTGCTGCACGTCTATGGCGTGCCGGGCCAGGCCTACCTGGATTTCATGTGGCCGATCGTGGCGGAAGGCGCAATTGGCGTGATCGTACTTGTGAGCGCACTCAACCCGCGCGCGCTGCCAAGTACGTTGACACTGCTGGAGCGTTTCCGTGCGTTGGCACCGGATGCCTGCTTTGCCGTGGGCGTGACCTGCCAGGACCGCGAGCCTGATTTCAGTTTCAGCGAATTCCGCAACGCCTTGGCCGGCGAAGGCCACCGCCTGCCGGTGATGTGGGTGGACGCCCGCGAAACCAGCCAGGTCGATTTCCTGATCAAGGCACTGCTGTCCTGCCGCTATGCCGAAGCGATCGCCTGAGCTGGCGGTGGTGTGGGTTGTTGGGGGGGTGGGGGACCCGCAGAGAACACGGGTGGAAGGGGGGGGGTGGTGGGGAGAGGATCTAAAAAGAACAGAGATG
>NZ_JBRREG010000190.1:0-2218 GCF_056760155.1 Stenotrophomonas sp. STEN022 | reverse complement strand
CCCACTCCCCCTCTCCCCCCCCCTCCCCCCCCCCCCCCCCCCCGCCGCCCCGCCGCGCGGCGGCGCCCGCCCCCCCCCCCCCCCCCCCCCCCCCCGACTGCTATATGAAGAAAGATATCGAGCGCCGGATCCTGCTGGGCAGGATTGCCGGCGTTTTTGGTGTGCGCGGTGAACTGAAGCTCGAGTCCTGGACCGAGCCACGTTCGGCCATTTTCAAGTATCAGCCCTGGATCCTGCGTACCCCTGCGGGGCAGGAGTCCGAGCTGACCGGTGTGCGCGGCCGTGATTCGGGCAAGACCCTGGTGGCGAACTTCCCGGGCGTCACCGACCGCGACGTGGCTGAAGCCATGCGCGGGACCGAGATCTACGTTGCCCGTAGCGCCTTGCCGCAGCCGAGCGCGGACGAGTATTACTGGGTTGACCTGGAAGGCCTGGACGTACAGACCGTCGAAGGCGTCAAGCTGGGTATTGCCTCGCATCTGTTCAGTACCGGCTCCAACGACGTGCTGGTTACCCGTGGCGACCGTGAGCGGATGATTCCGTTCGTGATGGGCGATTTCGTCAAATCCGTGGATTTCGACGCCAATTTGATAGTGGTCGACTGGGATCCGGAGTTCTAAAGCCCGTGCGTGTAGACGTCATCAGCCTGTTCCCTGAATTCCTTGCTCAATCGGCCGCGCTGGGTGTGGTTGGTCGCGCGCAGGAGCGGGGCCTGCTGGAGCTGCATGGCTGGAACCCGCGCGACTATGCCGAGGGCAATTACCGGCGGGTGGACGACCGTCCCTTCGGTGGTGGCCCGGGCATGGTGATGCTGATCGAGCCCCTGCGTGCAGCCCTGGCTGCCGCGCGTGAGGCCGATCCGACGCCGGCACCGGTGATCTACCTGAGCCCGCAGGGCAGGCCGCTGGACCAGGCCAAGGTGCGCGAGCTGGCGGCCTTGCCGCGGATGATCCTGCTCTGTGGTCGCTACGAGGGCGTGGACGAGCGTTTCCTGGCCGGTGAGGTGGACGAGGAGATCTCCATCGGCGATTACGTGCTGTCCGGCGGTGAGCTGGGTGCGGCGGTGATCATCGACGCGGTGACCCGCCTGCAGGACGGTGCTCTGAACGACGCCGAATCGGCGGTTCAGGACAGTTTTGAAGGCGATGGCCTGTTGGATTGCCCGCACTACAGCCATCCGGCGAGCCATGCGCTGGGGGATGTGCCGGACGTGCTGCGTTCCGGCAACCACGCCGCCATTGCCGCCTGGCGTCGCCAGCAATCCTTGCTGCGCACGGCATTGCGCCGCCCGGATTTGCTGGACGAGGCTGGCCTGAACAAGGCCGATCGCAAGCTGCTGAGCGAGGGCCGGCAGGCGCTTGCAGATTCGTTCAAACAAGCTACTGGCGCCGGGGGCGATCAGTAAGTTAGAATTACGAGTTCCCGTCGGCTGAATGGCTCGACGTGGGGCCAAAACAATAACGTGCAGCGCAATCCGGCGACTGTATGAGCCTAAGCTGTCGATACCGACACGCCCACCCCGAACAATCGGTGTAACCCAATGAGCAAGCTGAACAAGTCCATCGTCGCGGAATTCGAATCCGCCCAGATCACCCGCGAACTGCCGAAGTTCAGCCAGGGCGACACCGTCGTGGTGAACGTGAAGGTCAAGGAAGGCAACCGTGAGCGCGTGCAGGCATACGAAGGCGTCGTCATCGGCACCAAGAATGCTGGCCTGAACTCCGCTTTCACCGTGCGCAAGATCTCGCACGGCTACGGCGTCGAGCGCGTTTTCCAGACCCACAGCGCCATCATCGACTCGGTCGAAGTGAAGCGTCGCGGTAAGGTTCGCGCCGGTAAGCTGTACTACCTGCGTGGCCTGGAAGGCAAGGCCGCCCGCATCAAGGAAGATCTGGCTGCTGCCCAGCAGGCCAAGGCTGCTCGCCTGGCTGCCAAGGCTTCCGCCGAGTAATCCCGCCAACAGGCCAAGCCTGTTTGCAGCAACGGCCACCTTCGGGTGGCCGTTTGCGTTTGTGGGGGTGGTGGAGGTTGATAGCTGGGGACGTTTTGGGATTCTCAAGCTTTGAAGCTCAGAACCTCAGAACCTCAGAACCTCAGAAGCGTAGAAGCGTAGAAGCCGCCTCATCCGCCCTCCGGGCACCTCGCTCCGCGCCCCGGCCCTGCGTAGCACGCAGGGCGTACGAACAGTCACGAGCCATTTGCTAGTGGACGCCGGTTG
>NZ_JBRREG010000189.1:0-2350 GCF_056760155.1 Stenotrophomonas sp. STEN022 | reverse complement strand
CGGCTTCGGGGGCGACCCCTACCGATCACCACCCGTGGCAAATTCCATGGGTCTTGGGGGTGGGGGGGGGGGGGGGTGCGGGGGGTTTAAGGCGGCCCCCACAGCTCCTACAATTACTGCAGGCTTAGCGCTCCAGCACGCGGCCTATACCGCTGCTATTGATCTCGTCGCTGGCCGCTGAAATCACATCGGCCGTGTAGGCCTGCACGAAGCCCATCCGGAAATGCACTTCACCACTCGGTGTGCGCGAGGAATGAATCGAGGCCAGGCTGATGCCATGCCGCTCGAACACATGCAGCAACTCACGCAAGGAGCCGGCACGATCCTCCGGCAGATGCACACTCATCGCACGCTGCTCAGTCAGGTCCGCCAGCAGGTAACCGACCCGCTCGAAGCTATAGTTGCCATCGCGCAGGGTCTGCTCGTCCACCGCCGCCTTGTTCTCGGCGAGGTACTGGCTACGGAACAGCGCTCGCGCGGCATCGTCGCCCTGCCCCACCAGCCCGCGCAGCTGCTGCAACTGCCGCAACAGGTGATCCAGTACTTCACCGGCATGCGGGTTACCGAACTGGATGTCTTCATAGATGGCCGGGTTCAATGACAGGATGCGCGAGATCACCGCCGCATCCAGCTCAAATGCGGCCGAGCGATACGGCATCAATTCGCTCAGCGAGCCCAGCATCGGCGCGTATTCGCGCAGCACGCCGGCCTGGGCCAGATGGGTGGCGTGCACCATGGCCTGCACCAGCGCCATCACCCGATCGTGATGCTCGGCAGTACCGCGCACACATTCGGCCTGCAAGGCGATGCACAGTTCATCCAGCCACGCCTGCCAATGCGCATCCAGCCGCGCTTCGCAGACCACCATGACCCTGCCCTTCAAGGTCGGCGCCTTGGGCGGCGCGGTCATCGGGTGCAGGCCAGCGACCGACGCCTGCGACTCCAGCATCGCGGCCACCGGCTCAGCCTTGATCGAGGTAACGTCCAGCCACAGTTTGCCGCGCTCACGTCCGGCCGATTGCCGGATGTAGTCACGGATCAACGCAGGCGTATGCCGGATCGGTGCCGAGAACAGCAGCACATCGGCCTGTTCCAGCAACTGCTCCGGGGTCTGCGAGTCCGCATCGACCGGATCGTGGCCGATCACCTGCAAACCCATGCGCGATTCGAAGAAGCCACGCAGCCAACGCCCAAAGGCACCGCCGCTACCGACGATGCCGATGACTGGACGCAGACTCACGCCAGACGCTCGGCGCGGAAGCGGTATGGAGTCCCCAAGGCAGCTGGTGCGGCCGCCAACACGTCGAACTCTTCCACGCCAGTGGCCAGCGTCGCCTCCAGCGCCGCGTGCACGCCAGCTATAGCGCGGCCCACGCCGTCCTCGAAGCTATGGCCCTTGAGCAGGAACGCAACCAGCAGCGACATCAACACGTCACCGGTACCGGCCACATCCACCGGCAGATGCGGCGAGGTCCAACGCCAGATCTGTTCGCGGCCGATGGCCAAGGTCACCAGCTCGCCCGGATCGCCGGAGACCGAATGCGCAATCACCCATTCCGGGCCTCGCTCCAGCAGCTTGCGCGAGGCGGCGATGGCATCGTCCTGTTCCAGTGCGGGCATGCCGGTCAAACGACCCAGCTCAAAGGCGTTGGGGGTGACCAGCCAGGCGTGCGGCAGCAGGCGTTCGATGAAGATCTTTTCCAGCCCCGGCTCAACGTAGGGACCGGTATGGGTGTCGCCGATCACCGGGTCCAGGCAGTAACGCAACTGCGGCGACTGCGGCAGCACTACGTCCAGCCAATCAGCAAAGGCGGCGCCATTGGCGACGCTGCCGAAGTAGCCGGATACCAAAGCGCCAGCGCGCTGCGGCAGTCCCCGCTCGGTTGCGCCCTGCAGCAGCTCGGCAAACCAGTCTGCAGGCAGCACACGGCCGCGCAGCGTCGCGTAGAACGGCGCATTGCTCAGCAAAGTGGTGGGAATTTCGGCGACGCGCAGGCCCAGGGCGCGCAACGGCGGTACGGCCGCGCTGTTACCGGCATGGCCGTAGACCAATTGGGATTGCACGGAAATCACGTCCACCGGCGACGGCCCATCCGGGCGTTGCCGACGACCGTGCACGAGATGGCTATGGTCGACTTCGTTCATCGCCCTATTCTACGTCCGCAGGACAAGGCGCGACTGCATACGCTTGCGTGCGCAACCAATGGCAGATGGCATGACGAAAAAAAGCCGCAGCAAGCTGCGGCTTTGATTCATGTAGTGGGGGGGGGGGGGGGGGGGGGGGGGGGGGGGGGGGGGGGGGGAGGCGACGCCGCGGGGGGGGGGAGGGGGGGGGAGGGGGGGGGGGAGG
>NZ_JBRREG010000188.1:0-2372 GCF_056760155.1 Stenotrophomonas sp. STEN022 | reverse complement strand
CCTCCCCCGCCCCCCCCCCCCGGGCGCCCCCGGCCCCCCCCCGCCCGCCCCCCCCCCCGCCCCCCCCCCCACTACAGCCCGCTCCCTTCTGCTTAGGCAGCGATTTCACACCCAGCCCGGCAGAAAGCCAACCAGCTGCGCGCCGTATTGCACATCGCTACAACCCAGTGACGAAGCTGGCGCCGTCATAGCGCCCCTGGAAGGCCCCAATTGGCTTACCTGTCCAGCGCTGCACTTCCGCATCCAACGCGCTGTACTCACTGCCACCGCGTTTGTAGGCATAGGCCCTCCCCAACTGCACGATCCGCGCGTTGCCGGCGCCAAACACCTGCCCCGGGTGGTAGCCCCCCACCAGCACCGCCTGCAGATTGGCACCTGGCTCCACAGTCAGCACCCAGTTCACCGGCTCATAGGCGCTGAGCACAAGAATGGTAGGCACACTGGAACGACGCACGCGAACCTGGATGGACCCGGCCTGACGTTGAATGCCAACGCCGTGAACCCCGTTTTCGGCCTCGTATACACCCACCGCCTCGATCCGTGCGTTGCGCGCAAGCGCAGCCAGCGCGGGGGTGTTGGAACGTTGCTGCGCCGGCGGCACGGGCGGAGAGGTGCCAACGTTTCGCGCGGCCAGCGCTGCGCGTGCGCGCTGCACCAGCGCCAGATGTTCCGGCGACCCCGCCGCTAGCTTTTCCGCCTCGCGCAGGCTGCCCTCAATTTCCGCAAACTCCTGCGCACGCGTGGCCAGCGCGGCGCGGCCTTCTGCTTCGAACTGGGTGATGACGTTGCTGACACTCTGCGTTGGCAGCAGCGGCAGTTCCTGCAGTACCTGGATCTTGGTCTGGTCAAGAACGCCATTGCGCTGCAATGACGGAATGAAGATGAACTGCCTCGACAACAGCTTCGTCGCATCAACCTGTGCCAACGTCTGCTTGCTGAGCGAATACAGGTAGTCGCGACTTTCCCCCATGCCATTGCCAAGATAGGCACGCAGCAGCAACTCATCGCTGCGCGGCGTTGCCCACGCCGAACGAACCTGCAGCGGCTGCAACGGCAAGGCCTGCACCTGCCGGTCGGCAAGCACAAATTGCTTCAATTCGCCCTGTGCCAGCGCAACGTAACTGCCATCAATCGCCTCCACCAGGTCGCCGTTTGCTGCGTTGAAATCCAGCGGTTGCTCGGACAGCAACTGCACTTCCCAGCCATTGCTGCCCTTCCGCAAAGCGATCTCAGCCAAACGGCGGGGTGAGAACACAAGATAGTGATTCGGCTTGCCTGGTACCGGCACTACCTTGTCCACCGCTACAGCATCAAGTGGAACAGGCAGATGCTTTCCCCCGACGGCATCCAGCAGCACAACCACCGAGCGCCGTTGCGCATTCCGCTTGCTGCGCTCGCTGAAGATTGCGCCCACGCCTTCAACCCACTGAAAGCGTCGTGGTTGCACTGCGTAGCGCGCGAGCACCTCACCCGACTCAGTCTCCCTGACCTCGGTGCCACCGTCATCCGTAGCGACCGCGACCAAACGACCATTCGCCGACAGCGCACCGCCGCCCAAGCGCCCGTCGGCTTCCGACAGCACCTTGCTGGTCTGCATGTCGACCAGCCGATACTTGCCATCCGCCTCCAGAATCATCACGCCGGCCTTGGCCGCGAAGGTCGCTTGCCGGACGCTGACATCACTGCTGATGAAACTGGCTGGCGGACTGGCAACTGCCCGCAATGGCGGCGCCGTCAGCAGGACGGCCATGCGCTGCAGCACCAACCACTCATCCAAAGCGGCATCACTATCAACGAAGCAGGTGCTGCCAGCCAGATCGTCGCGCACGCTGTCGCCACTGGCGAACAGCGAGACCTTGTAGTCCTTGCCACACTCGCTTGCACGTTGCAGCAATCGATCCTGATACGCTCGCTCAAAACCGGCAGCGTCCTTCCCCAATGCCTTCAATTGCGCTTCGAGCCGCTGTTTGTTGGCAAGCACCGCGCTACCCGGCGGTATGGCGTCGTTGATACGCGCTTCGTTGGACTTTCCAAGATTGCCACAGCCGGCCAGACCGGCAGCCACAGCCAGTATCCCCAACACTTTCAAGACCCGTTCCATGTCGCCCCCGGTTGGATGCTCGGGCCTGCGTCCTCGCTGGCCTGCCGGGCGATGTTAGTACGCCACCCGCCACGGCGGAAGCTGACGGCCCGGTCTTACGCTGTCGCCGGCTGCCCACCAAACCAAGACAATTGCCAGAGGCGAGCCATGCTCCGCCCAGCTCCACCTGTAGTGGGGGGGGCGGCTCGGGCGGCGGGTGGTAATTTATTTGTGGGGGCGGCGGGGGCCGGGGGGGGGGGCCGGCGGGGCGCCGCCGCGGGGGGGGCCGGGG
>NZ_JBRREG010000187.1:0-2455 GCF_056760155.1 Stenotrophomonas sp. STEN022 | reverse complement strand
CAGCATAGGGGAGGGCCGGGGAGGGCTGGGGAGGGGTGCTTTGGCTTTGGCTTTGGCTTTGGCTTTGGCTTTGGCTCTGGCTTTGGCTCTGGCCTTGGCGAATCACCAATCCCCAACCCAATTCCCAACCCCAAAACGACAAAAGCCCGGCCGAAGCCGGGCTTTTGCTTTCCCAGTGGGATTCCGAAGAATCCCACCCCGAAGCGATTAACGCTTGGAGAACTGGGTGGCGCGACGTGCCTTGTGCAGGCCGACCTTCTTACGCTCGACTTCACGGGCGTCACGGGTCATGAAGCCAGCCTTGCGCAGCTCGGACTTCAGGGTTTCGTCGTATTCGACCAGCGCACGGGCGATGCCCAGACGGATCGCACCGGCCTGGCCGGTGGTGCCGCCGCCGGCAGCAGTGACAAGAATGTCAAAGCTTTCGGTGTTCTGGGTCAGTTCCAGCGGCTGACGCACGATCATGCGTGCAGTCTCACGGCCAAAGAACTCGTCCAGCGGACGGCCATTGACGGTGATGTTGCCAGTGCCCTTGCGCAGGAACACGCGGGCGGTGGAGGACTTGCGGCGGCCAGTGCCGTAGTTTTGAGTGATAGCCATGATTAGATATCCAGAACCTGCGGCTGCTGTGCTGCGTGCGGATGCTCAGTGCCTGCATAGACCTTGAGCTTGCGGTACATCTGACGACCCAGCGGGCCCTTCGGCAGCATGCCCTTGACGGCGGTCTCGATGACGCGCTCCGGGTGACGCTCCAGCGCCTGCTCCAGGGTTTCGGTCTTCAGGTTACCGATGTAGCCGGTGAAGCGATGGTACTTCTTGTCCTTCAGCTTCTTGCCGGTAACAGCAATCTTGTCGGCATTGATGACGACCAGGTAATCACCGGTGTCAACGTGCGGGGTGTAAACCGGCTTGTGCTTGCCACGCAGGCGGCGAGCCAGCTCGGTGGAGAGACGGCCCAGCGTCTTGCCGGCGGCGTCAACGAGGTACCAGTCGCGCTGGACGGTCTCGTTCTTTGCAGTGAAAGTGCTCATAAAGAACTCAGGTAGGTCGGGCTGATTTCGGCGAGATGAACCACCGGAACTTTGCCACGCGTTGTGAAGGCGAAACAGAAGAGGCGGGATTGTACTGGCCGCACGCGCGCGGCGCAACTCAGCCCCTGAACGGGCACCCCGCCCCGGCCTTGGCAGGCCGCGGGCCAACGGCGAGAATCGGGCATACCCCACTGCACTGCGCCGCCATGATCACCGCCCGCGTACACACGCCACTGGACCACCTGCTGACCGAAGCCCAGCGCGCCCTGGATACAGTATTCGGCAACCCGCCGGCCGCCCGTCCCAACCCGGCCGGCGATACCCCGGAGGTCGTCCTGGAGCCAGCCGAAGTCCGCCACGCGGCCGGACTGATGCGCATCAACCATGTCGGCGAGGTCTGCGCGCAGGGCCTGTATTTCGGCCAGGCAGCGGTCGCACGCGACCCGGCCACGCGCGCACATCTACTGGAAGCCGCGCAGGAAGAGACTGACCACCTGAGCTGGTGCGCGGACCGCCTACGCGAACTGGACAGCCGCCCCAGCCTGTTCAACCCGCTCTGGTATGCCGGCAGCTACACCATCGGCACCCTGGCCGGCCTGCGCGGTGACGGCTGGAACCTGGGCTTCGTGGTGGAGACCGAGCGTCAGGTGGAAGCACATCTGGACGAGCACCTGCACACCCTGCCGCCGGCCGACCAGCGCAGCCGCGAGATCATCAAGGTGATGAAGCTCGATGAAGCCCGCCACGCCGAGCACGCCGAACATGCCGGCGCGCGCAAGCTGCCGTTCCCGATCCCGTCGGTGATGGCACTGGCATCCAAGGCGATGAAGGCCGTGGCCTACCGGATGTAGTGCCGAGCCATGCTCGGCTGGGGCCTTACCGGGAAAGCCTCTGCCGAGCATGGCTCGGCACTACATGACTGGGCCTTTGCATAAGGCCTCTGCCGAGCATGGCTCGGCACTACCCTGGCTACCTCAGCTGACCAGCTTCAGGCCGATCACGCCGGTGACGATCAGGCCGATGCACAGCAGACGCGGCCAGCTGGCGCTGTCGCCGAACAGGATCACTCCGGCAATCGCCACGCCAACCGCACCGATGCCGGTCCAGATCGCATAGCCGGTACCCACCGGAATGGTGCGCAGCGCCTGGGTCAGCAGCCACAGGCTGATGGCGGCAAACACCACGGTGAACAGGCTCGGCCAGAGCCGGGTGAAGCCTTCGCTGGACTTCAGGCCCAGCGCAAATCCAATCTCAAACAGGCCCGCAAGCAGCAGGTAGATCCAGGGCATCGCCAACTTCCTCTACAAAAAAAGACGGCGGCCCCGGGGCTTAACAACCGGCCCCCCGCGGCCAACCGCGTCAGCAGGGGGCGGGCGGGGCGGGCCCCCGCGTTTTTTGGCAAAACCCCCCCAAAGGGGTTGGGG
>NZ_JBRREG010000186.1:0-2763 GCF_056760155.1 Stenotrophomonas sp. STEN022 | reverse complement strand
CCCCCACCCCTCTGCTCTGGGGGGGGGCCGCCCCCCGGCGCCGCGGGCTTTTTTGTTTTTTTCGGGGTGTGTTGTTTCCCCGGGTTTTTTCCCCGGGGCGGGCGGGCCCGCGGGGCCGGCCCCCCCCCCCCCCCACGCCCGCACCGAGCGGCGCTCCGGCAGAGAAGCCCAAGCTCAGCTACGAGGCTGGGGTGATGGCAGTACTGCAGGAGCGCTATGGCAGTGCCGTGCAGTTGCAGGAGCAATGGACGCAGCAACTGACGGATGCCAATCTGGGTCAGGCGCGCCCGGTGCACCGCGATATCTGCGCCGACCAGAGCATCAGCGTGCAGAGCGGCAACTACCGGATGCTGGCAATCTGCACCACGTACGACGACGCCAGCCCGATTGAACTGGGCAGCACCGATTTCATCGTCCTGCGCCGCGCCGCCGATGACGGCGTCAGCGTCGCCGCCGAACTGCTCGGCCAGGGCAGCGGCACCGGCGGCAAGCCGGGCAGCGTTACCACGCTGCAGATGGGCGCAAACGCCTGGAGTTTCCAGGTCGACGACGAACTGGTAGTGGTCGGCGCAGCGATGCGCAATCGCGCCTGGTACGTATTCGACGGCGACAAGACCTTGTCCAGTGCAGGCTGGCTGCGCAGCCATCTGGATGATCGCAACGCCATTGACTGCAATGCATCGGGCAACTGTTCGCACGGCCGTCTGGACCTGAACTTCGACGCAACTCCTGACAACAGTCAGCCGCAGCTGGCCTATTGGCCGCTGCACGTGCAGGAAAAAGGCCGGGGCTGCGCCGGTGCAGTCAACAAGACCCACAGCATTGCCTACGACACCACGCAATCACGCTACCTGATTCCTTCCACCATGCAGCTGGAGGCTTGCACCTGATGCGTAACGCCCTTCTCGCAGTCACCGCTGGCCTGTGTGCCGTCCTGCTCGCCAGCTGTGGCAACAGCAAGCTCAGCGACGCCCAGCACACCGCGCTCGCCACGCTCGGCAAGCAACTGCCGACGCCCTACCGCGATGGACTGATCACCACCTCGGCGCATCGCCATGGCGACGACATCGTATTCGTGGTGAGCTTCCCCGGCGCCAGCGTGGCGATGGCCAAGGCCAAGCCGGACGTGTTCGAGGCATTGCGCCGTGACGAGGACGAGGCCATCACCGAGCTATGCAAGGAACCGGCACTGCAGCCGGTCTATGCCGCCGGCGGCGGCGTGCGCCGACGCTTCGTGGATGGCAGTGGCGCGACGTTCTTCGAAGTCACGCTGAAAGCCTCCCATTGCCTTCCCCATTGATGCCTCACAGGAACTGACCCCATGAAAATCCTCGTCATCGGCTCTGGCGGCCGCGAACACGCACTTGCCTGGAAGTTGGCGCAATCGCCCCGCGTAAGCGAAGTGATCGTCGCCCCCGGCAACGCTGGCAGTGCCACCGAAGGCAAGTGCCGCAATGTCGCGATCAAGGTCAACGACATCGAAGGTCTGCTGAGGCTGGCACAGGACGAGGCCGTGGGCCTGACCGTGGTCGGCCCGGAAGTGCCGCTGGTGCTGGGCGTGGTGGATCGCTTCCGTGAAGCCGGCCTGCGCATTTTCGGGCCGACCGCTGCTGCCGCGCAGTTGGAAGGCAGCAAGGCCTTCGCCAAGGATTTCCTCGCCCGTCACGGCATTCCCACCGCGTACTACGCCGTGCATACGGAAGTTGACGCGGCGCTGGCCTATCTGCATGAAAAGGGCGCGCCCATCGTGATCAAGGCCGACGGTCTTGCCGCCGGCAAGGGCGTGATCGTGGCGATGACGATGGAAGAAGCCGAGGCCGCCGTGCACGACATGCTCAGCGGCAATGCCTTCGGCGATGCCGGCGCGCGCGTGGTGATCGAGGAATTCCTCGAAGGCGAAGAAGCCAGCTTCATCTCCATGGTCGACGGCCGCATCGCGCTGCCGATGGCCACCAGCCAGGACCACAAGCGTGTTGGCGATGGCGACACCGGCCCGAATACCGGCGGCATGGGCGCTTACTCGCCTGCACCGGTGGTGACCCCGGACGTGCACGCACGGGTGATGCGCGATGTGGTGGAACCGACCGTGGCCGGCATGATTGCCGACGGCGTGCCGTTCACCGGCTTTCTTTATGCCGGTTTGATGATTGATGACGCTGGCGCGCCGAAGGTGATCGAGTTCAACGTGCGCTTCGGCGACCCGGAAACCCAACCGGTGATGCTGCGCCTGCAGTCGGACCTGGTGGATCTGGTTGAAGCGGCCATTGATGGCGCGCTGGCTGGCGTGGAAGCACAGTGGGACCCGCGTCCATCGCTGGGCGTGGTGCTGGCTGCCAAGCCCTACCCGGAGACGCCGATCACGGGTGACGTGATCAGTGGTTTGAATGATCTGCCGGCCAGCGCCAAGGTGTTCCATGCCGGTACCGCGCTGGATGCTGACGGCAATGTGGTCAGTGCTGGCGGCCGCGTGCTGTGTGTTGCTGCATTGGGTGACAGCGTTGGTGATGCGCAGAAGCATGCGTACGCAGGCGTTGCAAAGATCCACTGGGCCAACGAGTTCCACCGCAACGACATCGGCTGGCGCGCGATCGCGCGCGAGCAGCAGTAAGCGGAGCTCACCCCTCCCCTGCACTTCGTGCAAGGGAGGGGGCGCAAACGGTAGTGGGGGGGCCGGCGGGGGGGGGGGGGGGTAGGGGTTGGGGGCACCCGCGCCCGGGGGGGGCGGCCGGTTTAAATATCACAAGCGGCTGCGCACGAGACGCA
>NZ_JBRREG010000185.1:0-2775 GCF_056760155.1 Stenotrophomonas sp. STEN022 | reverse complement strand
ATCCCCCCCACCCCCGCCGGGTTGCGCCTCACCCTCCGGGGTTGCGTCCCCCCGTACACCCCCCCCCCCCTAGTGGCCCGGCACTATAGGTACGCCGCTTGACATACCCTGGCAATCAGGCGCTTAATCAATTAACGAATTAGTTAATTGATTACTCATGCCCACCGACCAGATCTTCGAAGCCCTTGCCTCACGCCCGCGCCGGGAGATCCTGGCCTATCTGTCGGCGCAGGAACTCACCGCTGGCGAGATCGGCCAGCGTTTCGAGATGAGTGCGCCGGCCATCTCGCGCCATCTCTCGGTTCTCGCCGCCGCCGGACTGGTCACCAGCGAGCGCCGCGGTCAGTTCGTGTTCTACCGGCTTACCCCCGACAACATGGTCAACACCTTGAGTCGCTTTGCCTTCGAGGTCTGCCCAACCGCCGGCCCGCTGCAACGCGAATCACGTCGCAACGCCAGGACCAAGCCCAAACCCGCCAGCTGACAACCACGAGGCATCGCATGGAACGCAGTCGCACTCCCAACGAAAGCAGTTTTCCGCATGTCTCGATCAATGCCAGTGATGGCAGCCGTGCCGCGGAAGTCACACTACTGACCCAGCTGGATGTGGGCGCCGGTGATGCAGTTGCAACCGCAGCAGGCGCACGCCAAGCCCAGCATGCGCATTTCAATGATGCGCTGGACGAGCCCTCGGCGCGGCTGTCAGCTCCCGATCTGGCTGCCGGCGACAACGCCGCGCTGTACACCTTCTCGGTGGGCCGCCATGGCCACCCCTTCCATCGTCATGCTGCACCGCGCGTGTTCACTGCCATCAGCGGCAGCGGTGGTGCGCGTCTACGTTTCATCGCCGCCGGTTCGGCTTGCGATACGCCGCAGGATATCCGACAGGCACTGCGCCACGTCGAGATTCCCGCCGACTGCCTGTTCACGGTGCGCATGGCCGCCAACACCTGGCACCAGTTCGAACCACTGCGCGGCAACGGCAGGCACCCGGCGCTGTTTGCGGTTTCCTGCCATCCCGATGAAACCGCAGGCGCGCTGGACCCCGCACAACACGCACAGGTCATGCGTGGCGAAGCCGACCTCGCCAGCCTCACTGAACTGATGCCGGCAGCACTGCAGCAGCACACACAACAGACGCATGTGTGGACCAGCGTACTCAGCTTCGATCCGCTGCCTCGGCAAGCCTGGGCCTGCGCGCATCTGCGTCGTCATGCCGGGCAGGTGCGTCAGCTGCTGGTGCAACTCCATCCACGCAACGGCACCCGTTCACACCGACTGCCCGCCCTGCAAACACACAGCAGCCACCAGCTGCAGCCAGACTCGCTGTTGGCCAAGCAACTGCCGCGTCACCACCACCAGGATCACGTGGAGATCCAGATCGCTCAACACTGGCTCGGTGGCAGCAATCCGGAACAGCTGCTGGCAGCCTTGCTCACCGCCTTCATCCAACAACCTGCCGGCAGCGTCAGCGGCCTGATGCGGCTGCGGAATCTGTTGGCGCGGCCGTTGCGATTGCGCACGTCCTCACTAGGCTGCCCGGTATCGTCGCTGTTGAGCGATGCGCCGACACAACGCTTTGCCCAGCGCTTCCCGGTGCTGGCCATGTCCAGCAGTACCAACGCGGCGCAGGTGCTGCTCGGCGCCGATGATCGTCACCTTCAGTTCCGCTCCAGCGTCAGCGTGCAGCGCGAAGGCGAACGGATCACCTTCAGCCTCTCCACCCGCGTGTATTGCCGCAATCCCTTCGGACACCTGTACATGGCCGCGGTGGACCCGATGCATCGCCACTTCATCGCGCCGAAGATGCTGAAGACCGCCGTCAATTGCCTGCTGGAGGAAGCAGCAACAGTCGTCCCTGCCGGCGGTGCGGCCATCGTGACGATGTGAACGGCCGCATCGTTCAGCCGATGGGACGATGCAGGCAGTAAACGGCGACTACCGGAGCTGCCCGTATCGCAGTAATTTGACGACTCGTTCCGAAGGAGGCTGCCATGGCCCACGTCACCATTGAATCAACGGGGAGCAACTACGTCCATCGCATCAGCAACGGCGTCCACCAGCTTGTTGCCGATGAGCCTGCCCGGCTGGGCGGCCAGGACGCGGGCATGGCGCCGTTCGATCTATATCTGGCATCGCTGGCCGCCTGCACTGCGATTACCTTGCGTATGTATGCAGAGAAAAAAGGCTGGGAGCTGGGTGAGTTCAACGCCGAGCTAACCTCCAGCCGCGATGAAGCCGGTAAGCTGCAGGTGCACCGCATTCTTTCCGCTACCGGCGCGTTGACCGACGAACAATGGGAACGACTACTCGACGTAGCCACCCGCACACCGGTCACGAAAGTGATGGGCGAAGGTGCGACCATCACCAGCGAACACCGCGCCCTGAAGGGTTGAGACGCCATGTTTACGATTGTTGTTATCTGGGATGCAGACAACGCCGAAGTGACCCAGTGGGACGAGACACCGTGGGTTACCACCTTCAAGGATCGCGAAGTCTCTTTGCGGGCTGGGCCGCGCGAACGTGTGGATGCCAACGGCGTCAGCAGCCAGGTGGCGGTCTATCTGCCCGATGAATTCAACGAGGAAGAGTTCCAGGACCTGTTCGCCGCGCATGAGAAGCGCATTCCAGAACTGCACCTGCATGGCTGATGCCTGATGTGGGTGGCTTGTTTGTAGGGGCGGGGGGGGGGCCCCCCCGGGGGGGGGGGGGGGAGGAAAAAAAAGAAGCGCGAGGCGCCGCCCCCCAAAAAAAAAAAAAAACAGGGGGGGGGGG
>NZ_JBRREG010000184.1:0-2954 GCF_056760155.1 Stenotrophomonas sp. STEN022 | reverse complement strand
GGTAAATCCCCATGCCGAGCATGGCTCGGCACTACAGGTTTGGGTTCATGGGTAATGCTTCTGCCGAGCATGGCTCGGCACTACCGGAACCGGTTCTGGAATGATTTTTGCACGGCCATGGAAGAACCCTCCTTCCATGCCATGCAATGTCCGAGAACGAACAGGCCGGGGAAAAAACCGAACTCCCAACCGAAAAACGCCTGCGCGAGGCCCGCGAGCAAGGCAATATCCCGCGCTCGCGCGAGCTGGCGACCGCCGCGGTATTCGTCGCCGCCGTGCTGGCGCTGTATGCCATGGCCGGCTCCATGGGCAGCTCGGCCCGGCAGTGGATGAAGGCCGCGCTGTCGCCTGAGGTCGGGCTACTCAATACCCCGAACGCCCTGTTCGGCCACGCTGGCTGGATGTTGCTCAAGCTGATGCTGGCCTTCAGCCCCCTGCTCCTGGTGTGTCTTGCTGCCGGCATGATTGCCCCGGCCTTGATGGGCGGGCTGCAGTTCTCCAACAAAGCGCTCATGCCCGATCTCAAGCGCATGAACCCATTGACCGGGATGAAGCGCCTGGTCGGCCCCGAAGCATTGGCCGAGCTGGTGAAATCTATGCTTCGCGTGGCCTTCGTCGGCACCGCTGCCGGCCTGTGCATCTGGCACGGCGCCGATGCCCTGCGCGGGCTGCTGCATCTGCCGCTCGAAAGCGCCATCGGCCGCGGATTGGCATTCACCCTCAAGCTGCTGCTGGCAACCGCTGGCGCCATGGCCCTGCTTGCCGCCATCGATGCGCCGTACCAGAAGTGGAACTGGCTGCGGAAGCTGAAGATGACCCGCGAAGAGCTGCGCCGTGAGATGAAGGAAAGCGAGGGCAGCCCCGAGGTGAAGGGCCGCATCCGGCAGATGCAGATGCAGCTGTCACAACGGCGGATGATGGAAGCCGTGCCCACCGCCGACGTGGTGCTGGTCAACCCCACACACTATGCGGTGGCTCTGAAATACGAGAGCGGACGCATGAGCGCCCCCACCGTGGTCGCCCGTGGCGTCGACGAACTGGCCCTGCGCATCCGCCAGGTAGCCGACGGCAACAAGGTCGCCGTCGTCTCGTCACCGCCTTTGGCACGCGCCTTGTATCGGGAAAGCCAACTCGGCAAGGAAATCCCCGTGAGACTGTATTCGGCTGTTGCCCTGGTCCTGTCCTACGTCTACCAGCTGCGCCAATGGCGCACTGGCCCAATGCCGCAGATGGCACCCATCGATATTGACGAGTTCGGCAAGGGAGAAACCCGATGAGCAGCCAGGGCTCGGGCCTGTCCGCACGGCGCGTACTGGACATGCTGCGCCACGGGCTTGGCGCGCCACTGATCGTGCTGGCCCTGCTGGCAATGGTGGTGGTGCCGCTGGCCGCACCGGTGCTGGATGCCCTGTTCACCCTGAACATCGCCATCTCCATGCTGGTGCTGCTGGCCGTGGTGTACGTGAAGCGGCCACTGGATTTCACCATCTTCCCGATCGTGCTGTTGGTCACCACCATGCTGCGGTTGGCACTGAACGTGGCCTCCACCCGCGTCATCCTGCTCAATGGCCAGGACGGCCACGAAGCCGCCGGCAAGGTGATCGCGGCGTTCGGTGAATTCGTCATCGGCGGCAACTACGCCGTCGGCATCGTGGTGTTCGCGATCCTGACCATCATCAACTTCGTGGTCATCACCAAGGGTGCCGGACGCGTGTCGGAAGTGACCGCACGCTTCATCCTGGACGCCATGCCCGGCAAGCAGATGGCGATCGACGCCGACCTCAACGCCGGTTTGCTGACGCGCGAGGAAGCCAAGGTCCGCCGCGAAGAAGTCCGCGAGGAAGCCGACTTCTACGGCGCAATGGACGGCGCCAGCAAATTCATCCGCGGCGACGCCATCGCCGGCATCCTGATTCTTTTCATCAACATGCTCGGCGGCCTGGCCGTGGGTGTACTGCAGCACGGCATGCCGTTCGGCGACGCAGCGGCCACCTATACGCTGCTGTCGATCGGTGACGGTTTGGTGGCGCAGCTGCCGGCATTGCTGGTTTCCAGCGCCGTGGCCATGCTGGTCACCCGCGCCTCGCGCTCGCAGGACATGAGCGAAGCGATGATGGGCCAGGTGTTCGGCCAGTACCGTGCACTGGCCATCACCGCTGGCATCATCGGCCTGGTCGGCCTGGTGCCGGGCATGCCGAACCTGGCCTTCCTCAGCCTGGCCGCGATCCTGGGTTTCATTGCCTGGAAACTGTGGAAGCGCGAGACCAGTGCTGCTGCCAAGACCTCCGCCAACGACACCAGCGCCAACGAAGGCGGCCTGAACGCGCTCGGCCAGCCGCAGCCAGCCCCCACCGCCGAATTGACCTGGGACGAGTTGCGCCCGGTCGATCCGCTGGGCCTGGAAGTGGGCTACCGGCTGATTCCGCTGGTCGACAAGGCCCAGGGCGGCGAGTTGATGACACGCATCAAGGGCGTGCGCCGCAAGCTCACCCAGGACCTGGGTTTCCTGATTCCGCCGGTACATATCCGCGACAACCTGGAACTGCCGGCCACCCATTACCGCCTGCTGATCCACGGCGTGCCGGTCAGTACCGCCGACATCCATCCGGACCGCGAACTGGCACTGGACCCGGGCAGCGCCATGGGCACGCTGGAGGGCATTGCCGGCAAGGATCCGGCGTTCGGCCTGGACGCCACCTGGATCCAACCGCATCAGCGCGCCCATGCCGAGTCGCTGGGTTACACCGTGGTCGATCCCGCCACCGTGGTCGCCACCCACCTGTCGCACCTGATCCGCGAGCACGCGCCGGAACTGCTCGGCCATGAAGAAGTCCAGCAACTGCTGGCGAACCTGGCCAAGAGCGCACCCAAGCTGGCCGAAGACCTCTCGCCCAAGGCGCTGCCGCTGTCCACCGTCGCCCGCGTGCTGCAGAACCTGCTGGTCGAGCGCATCC
>NZ_JBRREG010000183.1:0-2963 GCF_056760155.1 Stenotrophomonas sp. STEN022 | reverse complement strand
CCCCCCCCCCCCCCCCCCGCCCCCCCCCCCCACCCCCCCCCCCCCCTGCCCCCCCCCCCCCACCACGCCGCCGCCCCGCCCAACCCCCGGGCCGCCCCCGCCGCCCGAACTCCTGTCCATCGACCTGGCCTTGCAGGGCGGCGGCTCGCACGGCGCCTTCACCTGGGGCGTGCTCGACCGCTTGCTGGAAGAGGAGTGGCTGCGGATCGATGGCGTGTCCGGTACTTCCGCAGGCGCGATGAACGCGGCCGTGCTGGTCGATGGCTTCGAACGTGGCAGTCGCCAGGGCGCGCGCGAGGCGCTGGCCCGGTTCTGGCGCGCGGTGTCCGACGCAGCGCGCTTCAGTCCGCTGCAGCGCGGGCCGCTGGACGTGCTGATGGGACGCTGGAGCCTGGAGGGCTCGCCGGCGTTCCTGGCCATGGACCTGGTGTCGCGGCTGTGGTCGCCCTACGACCTCAATCCGTTCGGCGTCAATCCGCTGCGCGACATCCTGGAGCGCTCACTCGATTTCGACGCGCTGTCGAAGTCGGACATCAAGCTGTTCATCACCGCCACCAACGTGCGTACCGGCCGCGGCAAGGTGTTCCGCAACGCCGAACTGAGCCCGGACGTGCTGCTGGCCTCGGCCTGCCTGCCGAACATGTTCCAGGCGGTGGAGGTGGACGGCGAGTACTACTGGGACGGCGGCTACTCCGGCAACCCGACCATGACCCCGCTGGTGCGCGACTGCAATTCGGACGACGTGATCCTGGTCGCGGTCAACCCGGTCGAGCGTCCCGACCGGCCGACCGGCGCGCGCGAGATCCTCAACCGGATCAACGAGATTTCCTTCAACGCCGGCCTGCTCAAGGAACTGCGCATGATCGCGCTGCTGCGCCAGGTGGCCGACGTGGGCAACTGCGAGGGCGCGCGCTGGGCGAGCAAGCGCATCCACCTGGTGCGCAACGACCTGGCCACCGTGCTGGATTCCTCGTCGAAGATGAGCGCCGAGTGGGCGTTCCTGGAGATGTTGCACAAGGAGGGGCGGCGCGTGGCCGAGTCCTTCCTGGCGCAGGACGGCGCCAACCTGGGCAAGCGCTCATCGATCGACCTGAACGTGCTGCTGGAAGGAGTGTGAGCATGGGACTGCTGGGCATGCTGGTCGGCCTCGGCCTGTTGATGTACCTGTCCTACCGGGGCTGGAGCGTGCTGCTGCTGGCGCCGGCCGCGGCGTTGGTGGTGGCGGCGTTCTCCGGCGAGCCGCTGCTGGCGCACTGGACCTTGACCTTCATGTCGGCCGCCGCCGGATTCATCTCCCAGTTCTTCCCGCTGTTCCTGCTCGGCGCGCTGTTCGGAAAGCTGATGGAGGACAGCGGCTCGGTCGAGGCCATCGCCGCGTTCATGACCGCCAAGCTCGGCACCCGGCGGGCGATGCTGGCGGTGGTGCTGTCCGGCGCGCTGGTGACCTACGGCGGGGTGAGCCTGTTCGTGGCGATCTTCGTGCTGGTGCCGATGGCCGCGGTGCTGTTCCGCGGCGCCGGCATCCCGCGTCGGCTGATGCCGCCGGCGCTGGCGCTGGGCACGATGACCTTCACCATGTCGGCCATGCCCGGCACGCCCTCGATCCAGAACGCGATCCCGATGCCGTTCTTCGGCACCACGCCGTTCGCCGCGCCCGGGCTGGGCCTGATCGCCTCGGCGATCATGCTGGCGTTCGGCCTGTGGTGGCTGGCCCGCGCCGAACGTCGCGCGCGGCTGGCGGGCGAAGGCTTCGGCGAGTTGGCCACGCCCGACGCCGGCATGGTGGCCGAGGACGAGATCGTGCGCGAACGCGCGGCGGTGGCGCAGCCCTTCGATCCGGCCGAGGCGGCGCATGGCGTCCAGGGCAGCGGCCTGCCGTCGGCGCTGGTTGCGTTCGCGCCGCTGGCGGTGGTGATCGGGGTGAACCTGCTGATGTCGCTGCTGATCCTGCCGCGGATGGACGTGTCCTACCTGCAGTACGCGCGCTTCGGCGAAACCTCGCTGTCCGAGGTGGCGGGCGTGTGGTCGGTGTCGGTGGCGCTGGCCGCGGCGATCGCCACCACCATCGCGCTGAACCTGCGCCGCTTCCCCTCGCTGCGTTCGAGCATGGACTCCGGCGCCAACGCCTCGGTGCTGCCGATCCTGGCGGTGGGCAGCCTGGTCGGTTTCGGCGCGGTGGTCGCGGCGATGCCGGCCTTCGAGATCGTGCGCGACTGGGTACTGGGCATCGGCGGCGGTCCGCTGGTGTCGCTGGCGGTGGCGACCAACATCCTCGCCGGCCTCACCGGCTCGGCGTCCGGCGGCCTGACCATCGCCCTGGATGCGCTGGGTCCGACTTTCATGGCCATCGCCTACGAGACCGGACTGTCGCCGGAGCTGATGCATCGGGTGGCGGTGATCGGCGCCGGCACCCTGGACAGCCTGCCGCACAACGGCGCGGTGGTGACTCTGCTGGCGGTGTGCGGCTGCACCCACCGCGACAGCTACGGCGACATCGCGGTGACCGCGGTGCTCGGCTCGATCGTGGCGCTGGTGGTGGTGATCGTGCTGGGGACGATGTTCGGGTCGTTCTGAGCGCACGTGCGCGGCGTGACGGCGCCGCCCGGCACGATGCTCAGGCGCGGCGCGGCTGGATCGAGGCCAGCTGCGCGTCGGCCAGTCCCAGCAGCAGGCGCCGCGTTTCGCGGCCGCCGCAGCGGAACGCCTGCAGCAGGCGTCGCTCGAGCGGGTCGTGGACCAGTTCGGCGTCGAGTGCCGGAATGTCGTCCGGATCCGCCTCCCAGGCCAGCGGGCCACGGCCGGTGGCCAGCCACTCGAAACGCACGCGGGTGACATGCGCCAGGCGGGCGCGCCGTGTTTCTCGAAGTGGGCGAGGATGGCGCGGATGGTTTTGGGTTCCTCGATGCTTGCGACGATCCGCACCGCCCCGCCGCAGTGGGCGCATGTGGTGACGTCGATGGAAA
>NZ_JBRREG010000182.1:0-3003 GCF_056760155.1 Stenotrophomonas sp. STEN022 | reverse complement strand
CGGGTTAACCCGGACGGCGGCGCGCCGGACGCCAGCAGGACAGCGTCCGGCGGCTATCGCAACGAAGGCATTCGCACCCTGCTGGCGATGTTTGAACGCGGCGACCCGGATGAGCATCTGCCGCTTGGCAAGGTTCTGCAAGGACTGGAACAGAGCGCGTTCGGCGTATTCCTGTTCATCGCCATCCTGCCGGCCTTCATCCCGATACCGGGCATAGGCGGCGCAGTCAGCAGTCCGCTTGTGTTCCTGATCGGCAGCCAATTGCTGTTCGGCATGTCGCGGCCATGGCTGCCGGGCTTCATTGCCCGCCGCGGCCCCAAACGCAGCACCGTGCACAGGTTCCTGAGCAAGATCAGCCGACCGCTGCAACGCCTGGACCGGATGCTGAAACCACGACTGGCGGTGCTGATCGTGCCACTGCCAGCGCGCATGTTGACTGGCGTACTGCTGCTGCTGGTCGGCTTGCTGTTGTCGCTGCCAATCCCGTTCACCAACTACCTGTTCGGCTTCCAGTTGCTGCTGTTCGCACTGACACTGATCGAACGCGACGGCGCATTGATGCTGTTCAACTGGCTCGGAGCAATTGCCGCCGGCCTGTTCTTCGGCGTCGGCTCCGGCCAGTTGATAAGCGAAAGCATCGCGCTGTTCGAGCGCCTGACCAGCTGACGGCCCACGGCAGGTGGTAGTGCCGAGCCATGCTCGGCAAGAAGCTTTACCAGCAAAAACAAACCCCTCCCCAACCCTCCCCTTCGCTACGCGAAAGGGAGGGAGCAGAAGCGCAGTGCCGAGCCATGCTCGGCAAGAAGCTTTACCAGCAAAACACCCCCCAGCCCTCCCCTTCGCCGCGCGAAAGGGAGGGAGCACAAAGCTTACGCCGCGCCCACTCGCTGCCAGGCCTGCATCGCCAGATCGAACGAGCGCAGCCTTGCTGCTGGATCATAGATATTGGCGGCCAGCATCATTTCATCCGGGCGATGGCGCTCGACAAAGGCCACCATGCCTTCAGCCACCTGCGCCGCATCACCGACGATACTGCACGCCAAAGCACGTTCGACACCGGCCTTTTCATGCGGCGCCCAGAACGCCTCGATGTCATCCACCGGCGGCGGGATCCGCCCCGGCGTACCGCGTCGCAAATTGACGAAGGTCTGCTGCAGACTGGTGAACAAACGCTTCGATTCGGCCTCCGATTCGCTGGCCACCACATTCAAGGCCAGAATCGCGTAAGGCGCCTGCAAGTGCTCGGAAGGACGGAAGTCGCGGCGATACAGCGCCAGCGCCTCATCCATGGAATCCGGGGCGAAGTGCGAGGCGAACGCAAACGGCAGGCCCATCGCCGCCGCCAGGCGCGCGCTGAACAGACTCGAGCCCAGCAGCCAGACCGGCACCGGAATGCCGCCACCGGGCACGGCCTGCACCGACTGCCCGGGCTGTACCGGCGCGAAGTAGTGCAGCAGTTCGGCGACATCCTGCGGGAACTGGTCGGCGCTGTCGAAGTAACGGCGCAAGGCACGCGCGGTGGGTTGGTCGGTGCCGGGCGCCCGGCCCAGCCCCAGATCGATACGGTCCGGGTACAGCGAGGCCAAGGTGCCGAACTGTTCGGCCACCTGCAACGGCGAATGATTGGGCAGCATCACCCCACCCGAACCCACGCGGATGCGCGAAGTGCCACCGGCCACATGCCCGATCAGCACCGCGGTCGCGGCACTGGCGATGCCGGGCATGTTGTGGTGCTCGGCCAGCCAATAGCGGTGATAGCCCCAGCGATCGGCATGCTGGGCCAGCTCCAGCATATTGGCAAACGCCTGCTGCGGGCTTGAGCCCTCGCAGACCGGGGCCAGGTCAAGGATGGAAAGGGGGATCATTCTGCGGTCTCCATGGACGATACGGATACGAAGGACATGGGGTTCGTCCTCGCATTCTCCATGCAGTCACCACGACTTCGATCGGGACACTGTTTCCCACACCCTGCCCGTGCGGGATCAGGCCTGGGCTTCGTCCTGCCGGTCCACCAGCGGCTGCAGCTGTGCATCCAGCGCTACGCGTTCATCAAACACGAAACAGCGGCCGTCATAGCCTTCACCACCGACTTCCTCGAAGTAGCCGAGGATGCCGCCTTCCAGCTGCAGCACATTGTGCATGCCATCGTTCTGCATCCACAGCGCCGCCTTTTCACAGCGGATGCCGCCGGTGCAGAAGCTGACCACAGTGGCATCGGCCAGCGACTCGCGATGCGGTTCCAGTGCGGCCGGCAGATCAGTGAACTTGGCGATCGGCAGCGTCAGCGCGCCCTCGAAGGTGCCATGGGCAAATTCCTGCCAGTTGCGGGTATCCAGCATCACCACGCGCTTGCCGTCGTCATCGTGGCCCTGCCGCAACCAACGCTGCACGGTGGCCGGGGCCACGCTGGGTGCACGTGGGTAATCCAGCGGTTGCCCGTCTTCGCGGCGGAAGCTGATGATTTCCGACTTGAACTTGGCCTTCAGCCTGGCGAAGGGCTGCATCTGGCTGTGGCTGTACTTGATCCGCATGTCGGCAAAGCGGGCGTCGGTCTTGAGCTGGCTGTAGAAGCCCTCGATACCTTCGCTGCTGCCGGCGAGGAACAGGTTGATGCCCTCCTCCGCGATCAGGATGGTGCCGCGCAGCTCCAGCGCCTTTGCGCGTTCATGCAAGGTGGCGGTCAAGGCTTCGGCATCAGCCAGCGGAACGAAAAGATAGGCAGCGGTATTGACGATCATGCGCATAGTTTAAACGACCGGCTCCACCGCCGCTGTGGGAGCGGCGTAAGCCGCGAAGCTGGCGATGCCTGAAAGGCCCAAGAGCCAACCCGACCCGCCCGGCCCGAAGGCACAGCCTTCGGTCGTTCATCAGGCCGCGCGCCAGTGGCGCGCAAGCAGGCCTTCTTCACCCCCTTGCCTGCGGCAAAGGACGGGAGTGTAGTGCCCAGCCATCCGCGGCAGGGGCGGTCCCGGTCAAGCGTCAGCCGGCCAAGGGTAGGCCCTA
>NZ_JBRREG010000181.1:0-3044 GCF_056760155.1 Stenotrophomonas sp. STEN022 | reverse complement strand
GGGGTCGTCTCAGAAAACGGAAAATAAAGCACGCTAAGCCGGTTGCAGCGGCCGTAGCGGCCTGAACTTGCCCGCGCCGATCTTGGCGCTGCTGCGCCAGAGGTAATCGCCGGTCAGGTTGATGTGCTCCCAGCCGAGCGGCGACAGGTACTGCAACAGGCCGTCATCGACGGCTTGACCGTGGCCACGCAAGGCGTTCGCGGCCCGCTCCAGATAGACCGTGTTCCATAGCACGATGGCCGCCGTCACCAGGTTGAGGCCGCTGGCCCGGTAGCGCTGCTGCTCGAAGCTGCGGTCGCGGATTTCCCCCAGGCGGTTGAAGAACACGGCGCGGGCCAGCGCGTTGCGCGCCTCGCCTTTGTTCAGCCCGGCATGCACGCGGCGGCGCAGCTCGACGCTTTGCAGCCAGTCCAGGATGAACAGTGTGCGCTCGATGCGTCCCAGCTCACGCAGGGCGACGGCCAGGCCGTTCTGGCGCGGGTAGCTGCCAAGCTTCCTGAGCATCAGCGAGGCCGTCGCCGTGCCCTGCTTGATCGAGGTGGCCATCCGCAGGATTTCATCCCAATGGGCGCGGACGTGCTTGATGTTGAGCGTGCCGCCGATCATCGGTTTCAACGCCTCGTAGGTGGCATCGCCCTTCGGGATGTAGAGCTTGGTGTCGCCCAGGTCACGAATGCGCGGGGCGAAGCGGAAGCCCAGCAGGTGCATCAACGCGAAGACGTGGTCCGTGAACCCTGCCGTGTCGGTGTAGTGCTCCTCGATCCGCAGGTCGGATTCGTGATACAGCAGGCCGTCGAGCACGTAGGTCGAGTCGCGCACGCCGACGTTCACGACCTTGGTGTGGAACGGCGCGTACTGGTCGGAGATATGGGTGTAGAACGTCCGCCCTGGGCTGCTGCCGTATTTCGGATTGATGTGGCCGGTGCTCTCGGCCTTGCTGCCGGTGCGGAAGTTCTGGCCGTCCGACGATGACGTGGTGCCGTCGCCCCAATGCTCGGCGAAGGGATGTCGGAACTGCGCGTTGACCAGCTCGGCCAGTGCCGCCCCGTAGGTTTCGTCGCGGATGTGCCAGGCTTGCAGCCAGGCCAGCTTGGCGTAGGTCGTGCCGGGGCACGATTCCGCCATCTTGGTCAGGCCCAGGTTGATCGCGTCGGCGAGGATCGTGGTCAGCAACAGGTTTTTGTCCTTGGCCAGGTCGCCTGACTTCAGGTGGGCGAAGTGCCGGGTGAAGCCCGTCCATTCGTCTACCTCCAGCAGCAATTCGGTGATCTTGACGTGCGGTAGGATCATCGCCGTCTGGTCGATCAGGGCCTGTGCGGTATCGGGCACCGCCGCATCGAGCGGCGTGATCTTCAGGCCCGACTCCGTGATGATGGCGTCCGGCAGCTCGTTGGCCAGCGCCATGCGGTTGACGGTGGCGAGCTGCGTTTCCAGCAGCGTCAGCCGGTCATGCAGGTACTGGTCGCAATCGGTGGCCACGGCCAGCGGCAATTCGCTGGCCTGCTTGAGGCTGGCGAATTTCGCGGGCGGCACCAGGTAGTCCTCGAAGTCCTTGAACTGGCGCGAGCCTTGCACCCAGATGTCGCCGGAGCGCAGCGCGTTCTTCAGCTCCGACAGCGCGCACAGTTCGTAGTAGCGCCGGTCGATGCCGGTGTCGGTCATCACCAGCTTCTGCCAGCGCGGCTTGATGAACTCGGTCGGCGCGTCGGTGGGCACCTTGCGGGCGTTGTCGCTGTTCATGCTGCGCAGCACCTCGATGGCGTCGAGTACGTCCTTGGCGGCGGGCGCGGCCCGCAACTTGAGCACGTCGAGAAATTCCGGCGCGTAGCGGCGCAGCGTGGCGTAGCTCTCGCCGATGCGGTGCAGGAAATCGAAGTCCTCGGGTTGCGCGAGCCGCTGCGCTTCGGTGACGCTCTCGGCGAAAGCATCCCAGGACATGACGGCCTCGATGGCGGCGAACGGATCGCGGCCCGCTTGCTTGGCCTCGATCAGCGCCTGGCCGATGCGCCCGAACAGCCGCACCTTGGCATTGATCGCCTTGCCGGATGCCTGGAACTGCTGCTGATGCTTGTTCTTGGCGGCATTGAACAGCTTGCCCAGGATGCGGTCATGCAGGTCGATGATTTCGTCGGTGACGGTGGCCATGCCCTCGATGGCGAGCGCCACCAGGGTCGCGTAACGCCGCTGCGGCTCGAACTTCGCCAGGTCGGCGGGCGTCATCTGGCCGCCCTCGCGGGCGATCTTGAGCAGCCGGTTCTGGTGAACCAGCCGCTCGATGCCGGAGGGCAGGTCGAGCGCCTGCCACGCCTTGAGGCGTTCGATGTGTTCCAGCATGTGCCGCGAGTTCGGTTTGACCGGGGATTGCCGCAGCCAGGCCAGCCACGTCGTCTTGCCGTTGTCGCGGCGCTTGAGCAGATCGTCGAGGCGACGGCGATGCACGTCCGTCAGCGGCTCAGCCAAGGCGTCGTAGAGACGCCGGTTGGCGCGGGTAATCGCTTCGGCGCTCGCCCGCTCGACGGCGTTGAGGGCGGGCACAATGACCGACTGCCGCCGCAGGTGCTCGATCAAGGCTCTGGCCAGCACGATGCCCTTGTCGGTTTGCATGGCCAGCTCGGTCAGCAACTGGACAGCCTGCCGGTAGTGGCCAATCGTGAACGGCTGGAAGCCGAACACCGTTTGCAGCTCGACCAGGTGCTCGCGTCGGGTCTGCTCACGCTGCCCGTACTCGTCCCAGCTTTCGATGCCGACCTTGAGCTGGTTGGCGACCAGTCTCAGCAATGGCGGGAACGGTGGCTCATCAGCGCCAAGGATGACGCCGGGAAAGCGCAGGTAGCAGAGCTGCACCGCGAAGCCCAGCCGATTGGCCGGGCCGCGCCGCTGCCGGATGATGGAGAGGTCGCTTTCGCTGAACGTGTAGTGACGGATCAACTCATCCTTGGTGTCCGGCAACGCCAGCAGGCTTTCGCGCTCGGCGGCGGAGAGGATCGAACGGCGGGGCATGCGGTTTCCTTCTTCTTGAAAACGTAGGTTTGTGACAAGCCCGC
>NZ_JBRREG010000180.1:0-3159 GCF_056760155.1 Stenotrophomonas sp. STEN022 | reverse complement strand
ATGCTCGGCAGGGGCTCTACCGGTAATGCCCCTGCCGAGCATGGCTCGGCACTACAGGTCTTCGGCTTTACTCCGCTTCCGGCGCGACGTAACCCGCCGGCTTTTCCGCGCCACCAGAGAACAGGTACTTCACCAGCTCCTCCTCAAGGAAAGCGCGGTGCTTGGGGTCGCGCGGTGACAGGCGGTTCTCGTTGATCAGCATGGTCTGGTGCGCCAGCCATGCCGCCCACGCCTGCTTGCCGATGTTGGCGAAGATGCGCTGCCCCAGTTCGCCGGGATAAGGCACGAAATCCAGTCCTTCGGTTTCGCGTTGTTCGTATTGGCAGAAGACGGAGCGGGGCATGGTGTAGTCCTGTCGAATCAGTACGCCGGATGACGTTCCAGCAGTTTGCGGATGGGTGCCGGCAGGCCGATTGCGGCGAGCTCGTCACGCGCTACCCAACGTAGATCGGCATTGTCACCGACCTTGGATTTGAGTGCGACCTTGCGCAGGTGCAGTGGCTGCAGATGCAGGCGGTAATGGCTGAAGGTATGCACGATCAGCGGGAGCTCGTTGGCGTTGTCGTAGTTGCCCTTGATGCTGGCGGCGAACCACTCGCGCAGCGCGCTGTCAGTGTCGGCCTGCGGCAGCGTCCACAGCGAGGCCCAAATGCCGGTTGGTGGGCGCTTGAGCAGCAGGATGCGGCCGTCGGCGTCTTCCAGCAGCAGGGCGCTGGCTTCGCGCTCCGGCAACACTTTGCTTGGCTTCGGCGTGGGCAGTGAATCGACCAGGCCGCGTGCATATGCGGCACAACTACGCTGCAGCGGGCACAGGATGCAGGCCGGCTTGGCGCGGGTGCACAGGGTCGCGCCGAAATCCATCTGTGCCTGGGTGTAGTCGGCCATGCGCCCGGCCGGCACCTGTGCGACGTGGGCTTCGGCCTGCGCCCAGAGTTGTTTTTCGATAGCCGGCAAGCCGGGGAAGCCTGCGATGCCGTGAAAGCGCGTCAGCACACGTTTGACGTTGCCATCAAGGATCGCGAACGGGTCGTTCCAGGCCTGGCTGAGGATGGCGCCGGCGGTGCTGCGGCCGATGCCGGGCAGGGCCAGCAGGGCATCAAAATCACGCGGCAACTCTCCGCCATGCAGCTCGACGCATTGTTTGGCTGCGGCATGCAGGTTGCGTGCACGGGCGTAGTAGCCCAGGCCAGCCCAGTGCGCCATCAAGGTGTCGTTGTCGGTGGCGGCCAGCTCGCGCAGCGTTGGGAACGACTGCACGAAGCGTTGGAAATAGGGCGTTGCAGTGGCGACCTGGGTCTGCTGCAGCATGATTTCCGATAGCCAAACCCGATACGGCGAACGCGGATGCTGCCAGGGCAGATCGTGGCGGCCGTGCTGGTCAAACCAGGTGAGGAGTTGGCTGGGGAAGTTGGGCATAGGCTCGCAGGCGATGGCTGGCGATTGCATCGAGTCCCTTCTCCCGCGGGCGGGAGAAGGTGCCAAGAAGGGGTGGATGAGGGGCGCTTTTGACTTTACCTGGCTGGAAGCTTCCCCTCACCCCAACCCCTCTCCCGTAAACGGGAGAGGGGCTAGCAGATCAGTTGCTGCCCAGCGCCTGCGGCAACAGCGCATCGACGAAGGCTTCGGCGTCGAAGACGCGCAGGTCTTCCGGGCGCTCGCCGATGCCGGCGAAACGGATCGGAATGCCAAACTCGCGCGCCAGCGCGAAGACCACGCCGCCCTTGGCGGTACCGTCCAGCTTGGTCACGACCAGGCCGGTGACACCAGCAGCAGCATGGAACTGGCGCAGCTGTGACAGCGCGTTCTGGCCGGTGGTGCCGTCGATAACCATCAGCACTTCGTGCGGCGCGGTGTCGTCGATCTTGCCCAGCACGCGGCGGATCTTGCTCAGCTCGTTCATCAGGCCGGTCTGGGTGTGCAGGCGGCCGGCGGTGTCGGCGATCAGCACGCTGGTGCCGCGCGCCTTGCCGGCCTGCAGTGCGTCAAATGCGACCGAAGCGGCATCGGCGTTCTGGCCCTGTGCGACCACGGCAACGCCATTGCGCTCGCCCCAGATCTGCAACTGGGCGACCGCGGCGGCGCGGAAGGTATCGCCAGCGGCCAGCATCAGGCTGTGGCCCTGATCCTTGAAGCGCTTGGCCAGCTTGCCGATGGTGGTGGTCTTGCCGACACCGTTGACGCCGACGGTGAGGATCACGAATGGCTTTGCATTGGTATCGATGACCAGCGGCTTGGCGACCGGCTGCAGCATTGCAATCAGGTCGGCGCGCAGCGCCGCCAGCAGGGCATTTGCATCAGCGAACTCGCGTGACTTCATGCGCTTGCGCAGGTCTTCGACCAGCGCCGTGGTCGCCGGCATGCCGACGTCGGCGGTGATCAGCGCGGTCTCGATCTCGTCGAGCAGGTCGTCGTCGAGCTTGGGATTGCGCGAGAACAGGCCGCCGAAGCTGCGCGCGAAGCTGCTGTTGCGCAGTCGATCGCGCCAGCCGAGCTTGCCAGCCGGTGCTGCGGGAGCGGCATCGACGGGAATCAACGCTGCGTCTGAGTCGGGGGAGCTAGGGGCAATGACTTCGGCTACAACCGGAGCGGAAGCCGGTGCTGCAACCGGAACAACAGGAGCAGGAGCCGCAACGGGCTCCATGGCCTGCGGAGCGATTTCAACGACTGCAGGGAAGGGTGCTTCGGCGGCAGCCGGTGCTTCGATCTGGACTGGTGCTGCAACAGGGGCTGCTTCGACTACGACAATCTGTTCGACAACCGGCGCGGATGCTGCTGCGGCTTCGGCTGCAGGTTCTACCGGCGTTTGAGCAGCGACCGGGGCTTCGATCGGCACTTGCGCGGTTTCAGTCTGAATGGGTTCTGCCGGCAGCGGCGCTTGTGCCGACGGTGCCTGCGGGAAGGCGGCGGCCAGTTCCTCGGCGCTCAGCGTGGACGGCTTTGCGGGCTGTTGGGCGTCGTCGGTCTTTTTGCGGCGAAAGAAGCTGAACATGGTGGAAAAAGGCCTGAAATCAGTTGTCTATTCTACCACTGGCGGTCAGGCGGCCGGCGGTGCGAGGGCGCGAGGGCTGTTGCCAAAGCCCCTTTCCCGCCAGCGGGCGAGGGGGTGGGGTAAGGGGAGCTTTTGGGCATTACCGGTAAGGCTTCTGCCGAGCATGGCTC
>NZ_JBRREG010000179.1:0-3165 GCF_056760155.1 Stenotrophomonas sp. STEN022 | reverse complement strand
CCCTCCCCTTCGCTACGCGGAAGGGAGGGAGTAGCAGCGGCCCCCCGGCCATCCAAAAGATGCCGAGAACAGCCCCCTCCCTTTCGCGCAGCGAAGGGGAGGGTTGGGGAGGGGTGCTCTTGGCTTCAAAGCTTGTTGCTGTCGCCTAGAAGCTACGTCCCGCCAAAAACCACCATCCCTTTAAACCGCCTTACCCCCGGCAGCCACAATCGCCTGCTCGATCTCCTGCGCATTCACCGGCCCCAGGAACTGCCTGGCGACCTTGCCGTCCGGCCCGATCAGGTAGGTCATCGGCAAGCCACGCGGCGTCGCGAAATCCTTGGGTGGGCTGAAGGTATCGATGATCGCAATCGGGTAGGCCACCGGGTGCTCCTTCAGGAACGCCTGCATCTCGTCCAGCTCGATGTCCTCATACGCCAGGCCAACCACTTCCACATTGCTGCGCATGGCGTGCAGCGCCGACAACTCCGGCATCTCCTGCAGGCAGGGCGCACACCAGGTGGCCCAGAAATTCACCACCACCCACTGCCCACGGTGACTGGCCAGGTCATAGGTCTTGCCGTCAACGGTCGGCACCTGCAATTGCGGTATTTCCACCGTCTGCTGGACCACGCCGGGCTGGGTCGCCTCGGGCGTGGCCGGTGCCTCGGGTGCGGCAGCCGGTGCGGCGACAGGTGCCTGCTCGGGCTTGCACGCTGCCAGGGCCAGTGCCAGCAGCGCGACGGGAACAAACTTCTTGATCATCGACTCTCTCCGCGCTCTACATAGATGTCGTCCACCCGGCGTTTGAGCAGTTCGCGCAACGGCAGACGTAGTTGATCCAGGGCATTGCAGGCCGCTTGCCCGAGGCTGTCCTCGCGCATCGGCAGGTATTCCTCGGCGGCGGGAATACGCAGCTGCGCGCTTTCATACAGTTCATGCAGGCTGATGCTGTCCAGGTCGCGCGCCAGCAACCATTCACCACGCTCGTCACGGCGCAGCACGCCAATAGCTTCCATCTGCTCCAGCAACTGCTGAAGCAGGGAGTCGGTGAGCATGGGTTCCAGCAGCAACAGCTGGTCTTCATCCAGCCCCTGCCCTCGCTGCCGCGCCTCGCGGAAGCGCCCCAGCAGACGCAGCAGGCCATAAAGCTCGCAGCCCTGCGGCAGCCGCATTGCCACTGGTTGATAGCGGAAGGCGGCGATCGACGAGGCCAGTGACGCGCCCAGCAGGACCGACACCCAGCTCAGGTAGATCCACAGCAACAGGATGGGCACGAAGGCCACCGTGCCGTAGAGCTTCTGATAGGACTGGAAACTGCCCAGGTACAGGCCCATGCCCCACTTCACCAGCTCCAGCATCAGCACCGCCAGCAGCGCACCGGGAATGGCATGGCGCCACTTCACTGTGTGGTGTGGCACTACCCGGTAGATCAGCACCACACAGACGAACTCGATCAGCACCGGTGCCAGGCGCAGGCCAAGATCGGCCAGCCAGCGGCCCTCGGTGGTGCCAAACAAGGGCAGCGACAACACTTTGGCCGAGATCGCCAACGAGGCGGCGGCCAACAAGGCACCAAGCGTCAGCACCGTCCAATAGACCAGGAAGCGGGTCAGCTGCGGTCGCGCCGAGGCCACCCGCCAGATCCGGTTGAAGGTCTGCTCAACGCTGTTGAGGGTGATCAGCAACGACACCACCAGGGCCAGGAAACCGGCGGCGGTCAGCTGCCCGGCGCTGGCCGAGAACTGTTTCAGGTAGCCTTCGGCCGCACGTGCCGCCGAGGGCACGAAATTGGAGAACACATAGTCGCTGAGCGCCTCGCTCCAACGATCGAACATCGGGAACGCCGACAGCACTCCGAACACGACAATAGCCAACGGCACCAGCGCGAACACCGTGGTGTAGGCCAGCGAACCGGCGGCCTGGAACAGGCGGTCGTCGAGGAAGCGCTTCCACAGGAAGCGGCCGAAACTGACGTTGCGCGCCCGGTCACGCAGGCGCTCCATCCATAGGTTGAGTGAATCCAAAGGTTCCATTCGGCAAGGGTACCCGATGCAAAGCGCGGCCCGCATCGTTGATACTGCCGGTTCCTGTAAGAGTGAGCGAATGCTGCGATGGCGGAAATCCTGGTGCTTTACTACAGCCGTGGCGGTTCGGTGGCCCGGCTGGCGCGGCAGATCGCCCGCGGTATCGGCGAGGTGCCGGGCATGAGCGCCCGCCTGCGAACGGTGCCGCCGGTCGCTGCCGTCACCCAGACCAGTGCCCCGCCCGTACCAGAGGACGGCGCCCCCTATGTGGACATCGCCGATCTGGCCGAATGCGATGGCATCGTGCTCGGCAGCCCCACCCGCTTCGGCAACATGGCCGCGCCGGTCAAGCACTTCCTCGACGGCCTGGGCGCGGAATGGGTCAACGGCACCCTGGCCGGCAAGCCGGCAGCGGTGTTCACCTCCACCGCCTCGATGCATGGCGGCCAGGAGTCGACCCTGTTGTCGATGCACCTGCCGCTGCTGCACCACGGCTGCCTGATCGTCGGCATCCCCTTCACCGAGCCGGCGCTGAGTCACACCAGCAGCGGCGGCACGCCGTATGGCGCCAGCCATGTGGCCGGCAGCCAGGATGATCCGCAGCCCACCGACGATGAGGCGGTGCTGGCGCGGGCATTGGGCCGTCGGGTGGCCGATATCTCCCGGCGTCTGGTGCAATGAGCGGCCGCAGCCGCGACCTGATCCTGGCCTTGGCACTGGCACTGTTGGCCGGCCTGTATGCGTGGTGGTTCCGCGCCGACCGCCACCTGCTGGCGGTGGCCTTGGTGTTCGTGGCGCCGCCGGTACTGTTGCTGCTGGGCGTACTGGCACAGCGCGCGGTGGCGCGCTTCTGGGCAGGGGTATTGGCGCTGTTCTGGTTCAGCCACGGCGTGATGAGTGCCTGGAGCCACCGCGAGACTGCCCTTTACGCATGGATCGAGATCGCCCTGGCGCTGCTGATCGTGGCCCTGGTCAGTATCCCCGGCATGCGCGCGCGCTTTGCCGCCAAGAAGGCCCGGTGAGTCCACCGTGTGGAGCCGAGCCATGCTCGGCTGGGGCTGTCCCGACAATCCACCTGTAGAGCCGCGCCCTGCGCGGCGGAAGGGTTTACGAAGAGCCGGGTTGTGGGCGCGGGGCCCACCCCCCAGCCGGGCTCCCC
>NZ_JBRREG010000178.1:0-3253 GCF_056760155.1 Stenotrophomonas sp. STEN022 | reverse complement strand
CCCCTCTGGGGCCCGCGCCCGGCGTCCGGGTTGCCCCCCCCCGCCCGCCGGGGGGGGGGGGGGGGGGGGGCGGCCGCTTCACCGGCCTCCCCTCATCCGCCCCTTTCGGGGCACCTTCTCCCGCCAGCGGGAGAAGGGCTCCTCCCCAGACATCAAGAGTTCCCATGAGCCGCAAGCAAGCCTTCCAGTTCCTCGATCTGCCCCGCACCATGCCGCAGCGCATTCCGGTGGAATTGCGCACGTCCGGCGACTGGGGCGAGCTCTACGGCAAGTTCGACAAAAGCGATGCGCAGTACCAGGCCGGCCGTTGCCTGGATTGCGGCAACCCGTACTGCAGCTGGAAATGCCCGGTACACAACGCCATCCCGCAGTGGCTGCAGCTGGTGCAGGAAGACCGCATCCACGAGGCGGCGACGCTCTGCCATTCGACCAACCCGCTGCCGGAAGTCTGCGGCCGTGTCTGCCCGCAGGATCGCCTGTGCGAAGGCAGTTGCACGCTGGAGGAGTTCGGCGCCGTAACCATCGGTGCGGTCGAGAAGTACATCGTCGATACCGCACTGGCCACCGGCTGGAAGCCTGATCTGCATGCCGTTGAGAGCACCGGAAAGCGCGTGGCCGTCGTTGGTGCAGGCCCCGCAGGTTTGGCCTGCGCTGATCGCCTGGCGCGCGCCGGTGTGCAGGCCGTGGTGTTCGATCGCTACGAACAGATTGGTGGCCTGCTGCAATTCGGCATCCCCAGCTTCAAGCTGGACAAGAGCGTGATCGACCGTCGCCGCGAGATCCTCGAAGGCATGGGCGTGCAGTTCCGCCTGGGCGTGGAGATCGGCCGCGACATCAGCATTGAACAGTTGCAAGCCGACTACGACGCGGTGTTCCTCGGCACCGGTGCCTACCGTTATACCGATGGTGGCCTGATCGGGCAGGACCTGAAGAACGTGCTGCCAGCGCTGCCCTTCCTGGTGCAGAACAGCCGCATTGTCAGTGGCAACGACCCGAAGGGCCGCCCGATTGCCGGCTGGGAAGACCAGATCGCCCTGCCCGACCTCAACGGCAAGCTCGTGGTGGTGCTGGGTGGCGGTGACACCGGCATGGACTGCGTACGCAGCGCGATCCGCCTGGGCGCGGCCAAGGTAACCTGCGCCTATCGCCGTGATGAGGCCAACATGCCGGGCTCGGCGCGCGAAGTGGCCAATGCCCGCGAAGAAGGCGTGCGCTTCCTGTTCAACCGCCAGCCGCTGGCGATTGAAGCGGGCGCGGACGATGAAGTGATCGGCGTGACCGTGGTCGAGACCGAGTTGAGCGCACCGGACGCCAATGGTCGCCGCAACGCGGTGGCCATTGATGGCAGCGAATCGCTGCTGGAAGCCGATGTGGTGATCATCGCGTTTGGCTTCTCGCCGACGTTGCCGGAATGGCTTTCGTCGCAGGGCGTGGAGGCCAGCAGTAACGGTCGCATCATTGCCGGTGGTGCTACGCGTCTTCCCTTCCAGACCCACAACGCCAAGCTGTTTGCCGGTGGTGATGCGGTGCGCGGTGCGGACCTGGTGGTGACTGCGGTTGCTGAGGGTCGTGATGCTGCTGAGAGCATTGTTGCCTTGTTGAAGCGGTAAGGTCGGGTCCGCGCCAAGAGCGCCCTCACCCCTACCCCTCTCCCGTTGAAACGGGAGAGGGGGTTACTTCGGCATTGTTTGTCTAACAGCCGCTGAGTTCGCTGCTTCGGCTGTTGGCTCTGGCTGTTGGCTCTGGCTGTTGGCTCTGGCTGTTGGCTCTGGCTGTTGGCTGTTGGCTTTGGACTATCCGTTCACCCGATAGCGCCGCATTCCCTTCTCCCGCATGCGGGAGAAGGTGCCCGGAGGGCGGATGAGGGGAGCTTTAGCTTTAGCTTTAGCTTTAGCTTTAGCTTTCGCTTTCGCTTTAGCTTTAGCTCCAACGCCACCAACCAACCGACACGCAGCTGCCCTACACTCAAGAACTCCGCACAAAGAGAAATCGCAATGCGCATCGGCCTGGCAGCAAACCGTCTCCATCACGAAAGCGCAGACGCTGCGTTGTTCCGTTGGCTGCGCGCCAGCGAAAGCGGAATACGCGAACTGGGAGTGGAGTTGCACGCCGTTGGCCGCACCTACGACGCCATTGCCGGCACTCATCCTCTGCAGGATTACCACGGACTTCAGCGCTATCCCAACGGCCGCGAAGGCGGCCTGATGAAGCTGGTGGCCGAAGTCGTAGGCATGGGCACCCCAGAGCGCACACTCGATGGCGCGATCTACTTCATCGACCCTGTTGATCCCTCGTCGGTGTTCCCGGAAGCCATCGCACTGAAACGCCAGTGCGTCATTCATGGCAAGCCCTTCATCTCGACAGTGGCCACCGCGCGTGACTGGATTGAAATGGAGCGCATCCACGCCGGCCTCGCACCGGACCCGGGCGCCGACGATCTACATGACTTCAGCAAGCAGACGCTGGCGCTGATCGCCCACGATGCGCGCAAGCCACAGATGCTCGCCTTCGCATCAGAGCACTTCGACGTGTTGTCGCAGTTCGAACAGCGCATCGGTACCGGCACCACCGGTCAACGCTTGAACGAAATGGCCTGGAGCCGCGGCTGGCCACGCGACCAGGAATGGATCCACCGCTTCCAGAGCGGCCCGCTAGGCGGCGACGCGCAGATTGCGGACCGTGTGCTTGAGCATCGCTGCCAACGCGCAATCTTCTTTGAAGATCCGCATGTGGCGCGCCAGCATGAAGCGGATATCCAGTTGTTGGAGCGCGCGGTGACCACGGTTACCGATGAGGCGGTGTGCATCACCGCGCCCAATATTGCTGCCCGCTGGGCAACAGCCGCGCAGATCCGCCAGAAAACCTGACGGTAGTGCCGAACCATGTTCGGCAGGGGCTTTCCAAGCAGCGCCTACAGAACCCCAAGGCTCTGGCTTTGGCTTTGGCTTCTGCCTCGGCTTCTGCTCTAGCTCTTTCTTTCCCTTCTCCCGCCAGCGGGGGAAGGTGCCCGAAGGGCGGATGGGGGGCGCTTCTCGCTTCTGGCTTCGTTCAAGCCTTCCAAGCGAGTTATTTCTACGAGCTTCGCGGCTGATGGCCCTAGGCCACCCTGCGCCGCTCCCACAACAGCCACCAAAGTCCGCCATTACTGCAGGCAAAGAAAAACCCCGCTGCTTCTGGCAGCGGGGTTTTTGGTTTGAATCCTGACGATGACCTACTCTCGCACAGCTTAGGCTGCACTACCATCGGCGCGGCT
>NZ_JBRREG010000177.1:0-3303 GCF_056760155.1 Stenotrophomonas sp. STEN022 | reverse complement strand
GGCTCGACGTTCGCGTCGTACACGCCGTCGAGCCACAGCATGTGGAAGTGAACATTCAGGTTCAGCGCGCTGCCGAAGCGCTGGATCAGGGTCACCACGCCGCATTGCGCGCTGGCGTGGTCGACGCCGACTTGATCGGCTAACCAGCCGGCGATGACGCGCTGCACGATCACCAGCACCGGGCCGATGGCCTCCGGCTTGCTGGCGAACAGGAAGCGCAGCGGGTACGGAAAACTCAGCACCCATTGCCGCACCGGCCGCGGGCCAAACACCTCCTCCACCAGGTGCCGCGCGCTCTCGGCCATGCGCCGCGCCCCGCAGCTGGGGCAGAAGCCGCGCTTCTTGCAGGAGAAGGCCACCAGCCTCTCGGCCCGGCACTGCTCGCAGACCACGCGCAGGAAGCCGTGCTCGAGCACGCCGCAGCGCAGGTAGGTCTCGAACTCCTCGCGCACATACTCGGGCAGCGGGCGGTCTTCGGCCTCAAGACGCGCGATGAAGTCCGGGTAGTGCGCCTGCACTAGCGCGTACAGCAGCGTGCGCTCGGGAACATGGCGTGCGTAGCTCGGCGCGGCCGCCAGCGCGGTGTTTGCGGCACGGGCGACACGCGGCGCGGCGCGTCCCTCCGGTGCGGTGAGGCACAGCACGGAACGATCCTGCGCATCGACGGCTGCACAGTGTTCCGCGCGGCCTCATCGCCGCCCATCGGCATTTCTCCCGCGCATGGGTAAGACATCGGCGCGGCGCAGCGTAGCAAATCACCTACCTGAGGGCACCTCTAAAAACCCCCGCTCTCGCGCCAGCAGCCCTCAGCAGAGTGCCCCGCTGACGGCATCAGGGTGATCCTCCGGGTACAACAACTGCGGCGCATGACAATCGATCCTGAAGCTGGCCAGAAACCGGCGGACAACCCGCAAAACGGGGATGAGAGTTCCCGATTCGACTGCGGCGCAGAGGGTCAGGTCTAGAATTGTTGCACCGCGTCGCATTCAGCAACAAAGCACAACAACTGCGGCGCATGACAATGAATCCTGAAGCTGGCCAGAAACCGGCGGACAACCCGCAAAACGGGGATGAGAGTTCCCGATTCGACTGTGGCAGCAAGGCGCAGGTCCATGCAGCATTTCATCACTGAGAGACTTTTTCGCCGCCTTCAGGCTGTTGAGGAAGCGTCTGTAGATGCAGCCGCTGCGCGAGCGATTGCAGGCGGCGCAGCAGTGATTCATGGTTGCCGAATCTGCTGCGGCCAGGCCTCCCGCTGACGCAGTGCTGGACCTGCCACGCGCAACCCGAATCGAGGTCTTGTCCGGCACGCTAGATTTCCCTCTGATGCCCACCTTAGCAGCGGCCGAAGGGTTGTCAACAACTTTTCAGCGGGGAAATCGCCAGCCGCATCAATGGCTTGCAACAACCTTTAGAGAATTGTTCAAGGCTTATCCACAAGTTGCTGATCCGTCTCAATTTTTGAGATTGAACGGAAGTTCAGGGGTGTGGACAGAGCGTGAAACATCGCTCGCGCATTCATGCGGGACGGGCAGGAAGCGGCGCCAGACTGCGCAAACCGTGCACAATGAGGCCATGTGCCTGCTCGCTCTTGGCTGGATGCACCACCCGCGCTGGCGGCTGGTGATGACCGGCAACCGTGATGAGTTCCACGCCCGCCCGACAGCGGCGCTGGCCCCCTGGCAAGATGAGACCTCCGTCATCGGGGGGCGCGACCTGCGCTCCGGCGGCGGCTGGGCCGGCGTCGGTGCGGGTGGACGCATGGCCGTGGTCACCAATGTCCGCGACCCGCTGGCCGCACAGACCGGTCCTTCACGGGGTGCGCTGGTGGCCGACTTCCTGCGCGGCCGCGACCCCGCCGCCGTGCATATCGACCGACTGGCAACGGTGGCCGGCGCCTACGCCCCATTCAACCTGCTGCTGGCCGATAGCGACAGCCTGGAGTTCCTGGGCAACCACCCTGCCGAGCGCCAGCGCCTGGGCCCGGGCGTGCATGGCATGTCCAACGGCGCGCTGGACGCACCTTGGCCGAAGACCCGACGACTGATGGCCGCGCTTGAAGCCTGGTTCGAGGCCGGCGATGAGGACCTGACCCCGCTCTGGGCCGCCCTGGCGGACGAACATCGCCCCGCCGACAGCGACCTGCCCGACACCGGCATCGGATTGGAACGCGAGCGCTGGCTGAGCCCGGCCTTCATCCGCGGCGACGACTATGGCACCCGCGCCAGCACGGTGCTGCTGATCGATGCCGAAGGGCACGGGCAGATCCACGAGCGTCGCTTCGGCCCTCAGGGCGCAGCCAACGGACAGAGCCACGTCATTTTCTGACCCGGTCACGCTGGCCGCTGGCCGGAACCTCTTTTCCGCAGGGTAGTGCCGGCCACTGGCCGGCAACCTCCGGATTTTCAGGCAGGCCACGCAGCTGCCGGCCAGCGGCCGGCACTACCGCACGCATGTCGTCATTGACGTGGCGGTCGTCGTCAGCGCAGCGCGCCTGATACGTCATTCAGCTTCCAGCCGCGACCGCGATCCGCCCTCGCCAGAGGGCTTTCAGCATCGCAGCCACCCGACTGTGCCCTTTTCGCAATCGGCCCTGTGCCTATATAATGTCGGCCCTGACCTCCCAGGGTGGTCAGGCCCGGCACTTCGCCGCGCGATCGATCGCAACCACAAGGAGGCCCCATGCGCCGCATCCTCATCCTGCTCGCCACCCACCTGCTCACCCTCGGCCTGGGCTTCGGCCTGGGCGTCTATCTCCTGCCGATCCTGATCGCCCCCGATGACCCGCCGGTTGCGCAGGTGCAGGCGGCCATGAAAGACGCCCCCTACCGCACCACCTTTCGCCGCGACCTCAAGGGCAGTGATGCGGTGCATTGGGCGGAAGGCAACGTCAGCGTCAGCCCGCGCCAGGTCGCGTTCGACGGCAAGATGGGTCCGGGTCCGGATTACAAGGTGTACCTGGTCCGTGACTTCGTCGACAACAAGGCCGATTTCCTGAAGATCAAGGCACAGGCCCAGCGCATCGGCGAGGTGAAGACCTTCAACCGTTTCCTGGTGGACGTGCCTGAAAGCGTCAACGTGGACGATTACACCACCGTAGTGGTGTGGTGCGAACGGTTCGAGCAGTTCATTTCCGCCGGGCAGTACCGCACGCCGGGTTGAACAACATCCCAAGCATCTGGGCGAAGAGCAGCCGAGCATGGCTTGTATGTTCCTCCCGGCTCCTACGCGGTATGTAGGAGCCAGGGTGGAGGGACCGTCAACATGATATCTGCGGATAGCAGCCGACAGACGAGCCGAGCG
>NZ_JBRREG010000176.1:0-3376 GCF_056760155.1 Stenotrophomonas sp. STEN022 | reverse complement strand
TTGTCGGGGTGTCGCGGTGCAGCGCCGCCGCGGCGCGGGGCGTTCTGTGTGGGTCGTCCCGCCTCCCGCCGCCCCCCCCGCCCCCCCCCCACTACAGGTGAGGCTGCTGCCGAGCATGGCTCGGCACTACCTCAATCCGGTAGCTTCCAACCGAACAGGTCCATCGCTTTCTGGAACTCGCGGTCCAGCGGTGCGCGCACTTCGATGCGGCGACCGTCCTGCGGATGCGGGAAAGCCAGGCGCTCGGCGTGCAGCAGCATGCGATGCACGCCCTGCATGCGGAACGTGCGGTTGTGGCGCCCGTCGCCATGGCTGGTGTCGCCGATCATGTGGTGGAACATGTGCTTGAGGTGCCGCCGGATCTGCCGGAAACGTCCGGTCTGCGGCTGGCAACGCAGCAGCGCATAACGTGAGGTCGGGAAGCCCGTCGACGGAATCGGCAACTCGCCTTCCAGCAGCTTCTGGAAGTGGGTGATGGCCTGCTTCTTGACCGGCTTGCCAGGGCCGCCGTCCAGGTCGTGATCGACGGTGAACGCATCTTCCGCCGGCCAGCCGCGGCATACCGCGAGGTAATCCTTTTCCACCTCGCCGCCCATCAGCGTCTTGCCCAAGGTGCTGGCGCTTTCGCGATCAAACGCCAGCAGCAGGCAACCACTGGTGGCACGGTCCAGCCGGTGCACCAGGAAAATCGGCTTGCCCAGCTGCTCGCGCAGACGGTCCGCGAGGAAGTCATCCTCGCCCCGCGCCAGCTTGCTGTCGTGGACCATCAAGCCCGCAGGCTTGTTGACCACCGCCAACCACTGGTCTTCGTACAGCAGCGGCAGCGGTTCAAAAACAATCGGCGCTTCCACTGCCTCATCGACAACATCACTCATCGACGCAACCACGCGGAAGCCACGGCAATCGCACCGACCGCGCCCGTCACCCACGACCACAGCGGTACCGAGGCGAACTGCGGGCCGCCTGCTTGCAGGCCGTACAACAGCGCCGACACCACCATCAAACCGGCACCGGCAACGGCGGTAACCACACGTCGCTGCATGCGCTGCAAGGTACCTTCGAGATTGACGATGTCCTGCGAGCGCATTGCCAGTTCGTGCTTGCCCTCCACCTGCTGGCGCAGCCAGCTGTGCAGCAGCGCCGGCATGTCCGGGGCCTGGGTCATGATTTCCGGCAGGCGCTTGCGCAATTCCTTCAGCGCGCGGCGCGGGCTGTAGCGTTCGCGCAGGATGCGCTCCAGCACCGGCTTGGCCACTTCCCATATGTCCAGGTTGGGGTCGAGCTGGCGGCCCACGCCTTCGATGTTCAGCAACGTCTTCTGCAGCAGGATCAACTGCGGCTGCAGGGTCAGCTGGTAGCGCTGGGCGGTGCGGAACAGCTTCATCAGCACTTCGGCCAGCGAAATCTGCGACAGCGGGCGGGTGAAGTACGGCTCGCAGACCGCGCGCACCGCGGCTTCCAGTTCGTCGATGCGCACCGTGTTCGGCATCCACTGCGCCTGCAGGTGCAGCTCGGCGATGCGGCGGTAATCACGGTTGAAGATGGCCATGAAGTTTTCGGCGAGGTAGAACTGATCCTCTTCCGAAAGCTGGCCCATGATGCCGAAGTCCAGCGCGATGAAGCGCGGGTTGTCGCGGCGCGCCGGATCGGTGTCGACCCAGATGTTGCCTGCGTGCGCATCGGCATGGAAGAAGTTGTCGCGGAACACCTGCGTGTAGAACACGCGCACGCCCTTGGCGGCCAGCGCCTTGCGGTCGATGCCGGCCTTGTCCAGCGCGACGATGTCGTCGGACGGAATGCCCCAGACCCGTTCCAGCGTCAGCGCGCGCTCGGCGGTGTGGCTCCAGATCACTTCCGGAACGTACAGGTCGTCCGAGTTCTCCCAGAAGCGGCGCAGCACGCTGGCGTTGGCGCCTTCGCGCTGCAGGTCCAACTCGGCAGCCAGGGTGGTTTCGATCTCGGCCACCACTTCGCGCGGGCGGATCTTGTCGGCACGCGGATGGGTGCGCTCGACCAGCGCGGCCAGCGACTTGAGCAGGGCGATGTCGCCGGCAATCTGCTTTTCGATATCCGGACGCAGCACCTTGACCACGACCTGGCGGCCATCGTCCAGCGTTGCCGCGTGCACCTGCGCGATCGAGGCCGACGCCAGCGGCGTGGTGTCGAAGCTGGCGAAAGCTTCGGTGATCGGCAAGCCCAGCGCCTGCTCGACGATCTGCAGCGCGCGTTCGCCGTCGAAGGGCTTGACCCGGTCCTGCAGCAGCGTCAGCTCGGCGGCGACGTCCGGCGGCACCAGGTCGCGGCGGGTGGACAGGATCTGACCGAATTTGACGAAGATCGGGCCCAGCTCCTGCAGCGCAAGACGCAGGCGCGCACCGCGCGACTGCGAGGCGATATCGGCGCTGGCGCGTGGCACGAATGGCTTGGCAACACTCAGCCAGCGCTCGACCGGGGTGCCATCGAGCAGATCATCCAGGCGGTAGCGCAGAATCACCCGGCCGATGCGGCTGGCGCGGAACATGGCGCGGGTCGCCTTCATGCGGCACCCCCGGCGCGCTGACGCAGGCGCGCGATGCGCGCGGCCATGCGTTCGACGTCATCGCGGATCACGTCCACATCATCATGGAAGGCATCCAGCTCGGCACGGGCAACGACATCACGCGACTCCTCGGTAACGTATTCGGCGGCGGTTTCGGCCAGATCCTTGGCGCTGCGCCTGGCCTGCAGCAGGGCTGCACGCAGGGCCTGCGCGATCTGCACGCCGAGGATCTCGCCAAAGGCTTTGACAAAAGGCTGCTGCCAATCGGGATCAAAACGGGTGGCCAGCTGCTGCAGGCGGCGCGCCAGCTCGGCATCGCCGGACACCTTGACCCGCCCAGCGGGCGCGCTGTTGCCGCGCCGCGCATTGGCCAGGAACGGCAGTTGGGCCAGCACCCCGCCCAGCGTGCTGCGCACAGCCAGGTCGGGCTCCAGCGACGGGTCCACCGGACCCACGGTCAGGCGTTCGCCGGCCACCCCGATCTGCATCGCCAGCGATGGCGATTCCAGGGTCAGGGCGATGCGTTGGCCGTCGAGCGAGGCCAGCGCGGTTCTGGTATCCGGGTCCAGCGCCAGCGCGCGGTTCAAGGCCACTTCCAGCGCACGGCCGGCCAGCGGCTTGATCATTTTGAGGGGGGATGCAGGCATGCCGGCATTCTACCGGAGGGCCGCAGATCGGGGATTGGGGAGTCGGGAATCGGCACCCGTCAGCAGGAGCTACCGTAGCCCCGGGTAGGGCCCGGGCCCCCGGGGGGGGGGGGGGAGGGGGGGGGGGGCCCCGCCCCCCCGGGGGGGGGGGGGGGCGGCGGGGGGGGGGGGGGGGGTGGGGGGGCCGCGG
>NZ_JBRREG010000175.1:0-3635 GCF_056760155.1 Stenotrophomonas sp. STEN022 | reverse complement strand
TTTGTTGGTGTTCCGGGTGTGGGCGGCCCTGGGCGGCCCCCAAGACAGCTCCCCCTCGCAAACACCCCGGGCGCTAAGTGCCGCCCCACCGCGGCCAACCTTGCCCGGCGACGGTTTGTTCCATCAACCGATCTTGAGCACCGGCTTCAAGGTGATGCCCTTGAGGCTGTCTTCGGCGGCCTGGTTGATCTGTTCCAGCGGATAGAACCTGACCAGTTTGTCGAACGGGAAGCGGCCCTGCTGGTACAGCTGTACCAGCTGCGGGATGAACACCTTGGGCACACTGTCACCTTCAACGATGCCGCGGATGCTGCGGCCACCCAGCAGCAGGTTGTTGACGTCGAACGCCGCCTTGACCCCCAGCTTGGGCGCACCCACCACGCCGATCACGCCCAACCCACCCAGCGCTTCGATGCCCTGCTCCAATACCTCCGTACGACCGGTGGATTCCAGCGCGAAATCAACGCCACCAGCGGTGATGGCGCGCACCGCCTCGATCACGTCCACCTCGCGGCTGTTGATCGTATGCGTGGCACCCAGTTCCCTGGCCAGTTCCAACCGCGACGGCACCACGTCGATGGCGATGATGGTGGTGGCACCGGCCACACGTGCGGCCATCACCGCACTCAGGCCGACCGCACCCGCACCATAAGCGGCAAAGCTGCTGCCGGCGCGCACCTTGAGCGAATTGATCACCGCACCGGCGCCGGTCTGGATGCCGCAGCCCAGCGGACCCAGCAGTTCCAGCGGTGCATCGGCCGGCACCTTGATCGCGTTGTTCTCGCGGCTCAATGCATAGGTCGCAAACGAAGACTGGGCGAAGAAATGATCGTGCAGCGGCTGGCCGAGCGGGTCCTGGATGGCGGTGCTGCCATCGAGTTCGCCACCGCCGAAATTCAGGCCGAAGAAATCCTTGCAGTAGGCACCATGGCCACCGCTGCAGGGATCGCAGTGCCCGCATGCACCGTAGGTGAGCACCACATGGTCGCCCACCTTCAGATCCTTGACGCCCGGCCCCAGCGCTTCGATCACGCCCGCCCCTTCATGCCCAAGCACCGCCGGCAGCGGCACCGGGTAGTACTGGTCACGCACGATCAGGTCGGTGTGGCACAGGCCCGTCGCAACGACGCGTACCAGTACTTCGTCATCCTTGGGACCACGGATGCGCGCCTTCTCGATGGTGAACGGCTTTTCCTTCTCGCGCGCCACCGCCACGGTGATGTCACGCAGTTCTGCAGATGCACTCATGGGTTTCTCCTGTTCAGAGTGGATAGGCCGGGGCTTCGCCCTTGATGGTCAGCCATTGCCATTGGGTGAACTCTTCGATGTTGGCCGGGCCGCCGATGCTGGTGCCATTACCGGAGGCGCCAACACCGCCAAACGGATTGATGACCTCGTCATTCACGGTCTGGTCGTTGATGTGCAGGATGCCGGTATGCAGCTGCTCACCCAGTTTCAGGGCGCGGCCGACATTGCTGGAGACGATCGCCATCGACAACCCGTACTCGGTGTCGTTGGCCAGTGCCGCAGCTTCTTCATCACTGTCGAACGGCACCACCACGGCTACCGGTGCGAAGATTTCCGCGCGGAAGGCGGGATTGGTCTTGTCCACGCCGCTGAGCACGGTCGGCTCGAAGAACAGGTCCTGATAGGTGCCGCCGGTTTCCAGCGTTGCGCCGGCCGCTGCGGCCTCGGCCACCACGCGTGCGGCATGGTCGCGCTGCTGCGCGTTGATCAATGGACCAAGCGCGACATCGGCAAGCGCAGGATCACCGACGGTCAGTGATTGCGCTTTGGCGATGAGCTTTTCCAGGAACTGCGCATAGATGCCACGCTGTACCAGCACGCGGCCGGTGGCCATGCAGATCTGCCCCTGATGCAGGTAGACGCCCCAGGCGGTATTGGCGATGGCAAGATCGATATCGGCATCGTCGAGCACGATCAATGCGTTCTTGCCGCCGAGCTCCAGCGACACTTTCTTCAGGTGCCGGCCCGCTGCCTCACCAACCTTGCGTCCGGCAGCGGTGGAGCCGGTGAACTGGATCATGGCGATATTGGGATCACTGGTCAGCGCCGCACCTGCGGCACCATCGCCCGGCAGCACGTGCAGCACACCGGCCGGCAATCCGGCCAGTTCAAACAGGCGAGCGATCACGAAGCCGCCGCAGACAGCCGTGCGCGGATCAGGCTTGAGTACCACCGCATTGCCCAGCGCCAGCGCCGGTGCCACCGCGCGCATCGCCAGGTACAGGGGGAAGTTGAACGGGGAGATCACTCCGACCACACCCAGCGGCCGACGTCGCGCCAGATTCAACCGGCCCGACGCCGAAGGCAGGATCTCGCCAACGCTGCGCGAAGGCAGCGCCGCGGCCTCCTGCAGGGCCTTGGTGCTTACCTTGTTCTCGAAACCGGCCTTGAGCTTGGTCGAACCGGACTCACGCACCAGCCAGTCGATGATCTCGGCAGCGTGTTCATCGGCCAGCTGCGCGGCGCGACGCAGCACCTGCGCGCGGGTTTCATAAGGCGCATTGGCCCAGTCGCGCTGTGCCTTGGCGGCGGCTGCGGCCGAGCGCGCGATCTGCGCCGGGTCTGCCATCGCAATGCTGCCCAGCACCTTGCCGGTGGCCGGCTCGATCACATCCTGCTGGCTGCTACCGGCCTGCCATTGACCATCAAACTGCTTTCCCGCCCATAGCGCGGGGGGAAGAAACGCCTGTTCTGCCATTGCCTTTACTCCTAGCGTGGTCCGTGCCGACATTGAATACCCGCGCCCGGCAGCTGCCTATTAGCCTTCGGCAAGATCCTTGCAAGCCGCTGAAAGCATGGGAATTTCAACGATGCACGCTGTCCAGTTTGTGGACAGTGAATGCCAGCCCGATGACAACGCGACGGCAGCCAACGCCTATGCCCACTACAATCGCCTGCCCTGCCAGCCCGAGCTCCAGCCATGAACGGACCAGCCATGAACGAAGAAGCCGCCATCGATCCCATCGCCGTCACCCGCAACTGGCTGGAAAAAGCGGTGATCGGATTGAACCTGTGCCCGTTCGCCAAGGCGGTCTACGTCAAGCAGCAGGTACGCTTCGTGCTCAGCGATGCGACCACGCCGGAGGCGCTGCTGGAACAGCTGGCCGAAGAGCTGGTGCTGCTGCGCGACACCCCGGCCGAGCAGATCGACACCACGTTGATCATCCATCCGGAAGTGCTGGGAGATTTCCTGGACTACAACGACTTCCTGGAAAACGCCGATGCGGCTGTGGAAGCCCTGGATCTGCAGGGCATCCTGCAGGTGGCCAGTTTCCATCCGCAGTATCAGTTCGCCGGTGCGGCGCCAGATGATGTGAGCAACTACACCAACCGCTCGCCCTACCCCACCCTGCACCTGCTGCGCGAAGACAGCGTGGAGCGCGCGGTGGCCGCGTTCCCGGATCCGGACGTGATCGTCGAGCGCAACATCGCCACCCTGGACCAGCTGGGAGTGGAAGGCTGGCATCGTGTGTTGGCCGGCGGTGAAGGCAACGCCTGATTGATGGCCGGTAGTGCCGCGCCCAGGGCGGCATGCGGCGGGTCCTGGTGATTGGGGGGGGGCCGCGGGGCGGGGGGCCGGGTCGAGGGGGGGCGAGCGCACCAAGGCG
>NZ_JBRREG010000174.1:0-3760 GCF_056760155.1 Stenotrophomonas sp. STEN022 | reverse complement strand
GGGGTACGGAAAGCTCAGCACCCATTGCCGCACAGGCCGCGGGCCGAACACCTCCTCGACCAGGTGCCGCGCCGACTCGGCCATGCGTCGCGCGCCGCAACTCGGGCAGAAGCCGCGCTTCTTGCAGGAATACGCCACCAGCCTCTCGGCACGACAGTGCTCGCAGACCACGCGCAGGAAGCCGTGCTCGAGCACGCCGCAGCGCAGGTAGGTCTCGAACTCCTCGCGCACATACTCGGGCAGCGGGCGGTCTTCTACCTCACGGCGCGCGAGAAAGTCCGGCCAATGCGCCTGCACCAGCGAATACAGCAGCGTGCGCTCGGGACGGTGAGGCGCATAGCGAGCCGTGGGCAGATGCGCTGCCGGCGACGTTGCGTGCGCCACGGCATCCTGCAGCTGCGACACGGTCGCGGCGAGGCGCGGCACGAAACACTCCGGTGCAGGGAATGGCTGCTCAGGCTTGCGCCCGCCCCGGCCGGTTCATATCGGCCTTTATGAGCTGCACCTCACACCGCTGGAGCTGATCGACCGCATTGCCGCGCTGGTTCCCCCGCCACGCACCCACCGGCACCGCTATTTTGGCGTGTTGGCACCCAACTCGCCGCTCAGGGCTGCGGTGACGGCGCTGGCGACACCGGCGCAAGCCGCTCCCGTGCTGGGCGCGTCGATCAGCACGGGGGAGTGCGCGCCTGGTGTGGTACCGATGAGCAGCGCGCTGCCATCCCAGAGCGAGCCGGTGCTGCCCAAGCGTGCAGCGCACTACCTGTGGGCGGTGCTGATCGCCCGCATCTACGAGGTGTTCCCCCTCTTGTGTCCGCTGTGTGGCGGGCATATGCGCATCATCGCGTTCATTACGCACAGCGCTGACATCCGGCACATCCTGGACCACATCGGGGCAGATTCAGAGCCACCCCGCATCTCCCCGGCGCGCGGGCCACCGCTGTGGGATGACTGTAGTGATGCGCAGATGGATGACGGGGCGCAAACCGAGCCAGCAGACTGGGACCTAGCGGCGCAACCGGCACCGGACTTTGAGGTCGATCAGCGCATCAGTTGGTGAATGAACAAAGCGGCGATTTTGACTTGCCGCGAACTGGCTCTGCGCCCGGTACACGCCGAGCGCCGCAAATCACTCTCCTGAACGCCAAACCCTGGTGGTGAACCTGACACCTGGGCGGGAAAATCGAGTGTCTCAGCCGGCTTGATGGCGCTTCCGCGGTGCGATACTTGGCCTCATGCGGTTAAAACGCCTATCCGTGTCCGGTACATTGGCCCAAGGGGACCACTCGCAGGGGATACTTGATGCGACAGGACGACGACGCTGCACTCGCTTCCGGTACTACATCCGATGGCTGGTTCACCCGGCTCCGGCGTTCGCTGCTGGCGCGCCTTGGCAATACCGGGCTCGTGCTGGGGACGTTGTTCTTCGCCGCCTCGCTCACGCCCAGCCTCACGCCACGGATCACGGTCGCGCAGGCGGTGCTGTCGGGCATGTGCCTGGCCGCCGGCTACGGCCTGGGCGTGCTGCTGCGCTGGCTGTGGGGATACCTGGAGCTGCCGCTCCCCGGGCCGGCGGGACAGCCGCGTCGCCGCCGTATCGCGGTCGTCGCCTGCGCGGTCATCGCCGCGCTCGCGCTTTGGCGCAGCCAGCATTGGGAAAACATCGTCCGCGAACTGATGCACCTGGCTCCCGCCGGTCCATCGCGCATCCTGGGCGTACTCGCGGGTGCGGCGGTCGTGGCGCTGCTGCTGGTCGTGCTGGGCCGCATCGCGCTGATGATCATCAAGGCGGTGATGCGCCTGGTCACCCACAAGGTGCCGCGACGGATCGCGCACGTGGTCGGTGCGATCGCCGGCGTGCTGCTGCTGGTGGGCCTGGTCAACGGCGTGATCCTGTCCTCGTTGCTGGACACCCTGGACGCCTCCTATCGCCAGGCCGATGCACTGATCCCGCCCGACATGCCGCCGCCGACCGAATGGGACAGCCCCGGCAGCGCGCAGTCGCTAGTGGCCTGGAACCAGCTCGGGCGCATGGGCCGGCGCTACGTCGATGCCCGCCCCACCGCCGACGAACTCACCGCCTACGCCGGTCCCGGCGCCAAGGCGCCGCTGCGCGTGTACGCGGGCCTGCCCACCGGCGACACGCCCGAAGAGCGCGCCCAGCTGGCGCTGGAAGAACTCAAGCGCGTCGGCGGCTTCGAGCGCAAGGCGCTGATCATCATCACTCCGACCGGCACCGGTTGGGTCGACCCGTCCGGCATCGACGGCATCGAATATCTCTACCGCGGCGATGTGGCCAGCGTCGCGGTGCAGTACTCGTACCTGTCCAGTCCGCTGACGCTGTTCCTGGATCCGGACACAGGCGGGGTCACCGCGCGCGCACTGTTCCGCGAGGTCTACGGCTACTGGCGCACGCTGCCGCCCGAGCGGCGGCCGAAGCTGTACCTGCACGGCCTGAGCCTGGGCGCGCTCAATTCGGAACGCTCGTTCGAGATGTTCGAGCTGCTCGGCGAACCATTCGATGGCGCGGTCTGGAGCGGACCTCCGTTCGCCGCCAGCAAGTGGGCCGGGCTGACCCGCTCGCGCAATCCCGGTTCGCCGGTGTGGCTGCCGCAGTTCCAGGACGGCTCGTTCGTCCGCTTCATGAACCAGGACGGCAGCTCCACCCCGCCCGGCACGCCGTGGGGCCCGATGCGCGTGGTCTACCTGCAGTACGGCAGCGACGCGGTGACGTTCTTCGACCGTCACGGCTTGTTCCGCGAACCGGAACTGCTCGATGCCCCGCGCCCGCCGGACGTATCCCCGGCGATGCGCTGGTATCCGGTCGTGACGATGATGCAGATGGCAATGGATACTTCGCTGTCGATGAGCGCACCAATGGGTTTCGGCCACGTCTACGCGCCATCGCACTACATCAACGCCTGGCTGGAAGTCACCGGCATCGACGACTGGTCGCCCGAAGACGTGGCCCGCCTGCAGCGCCACCTGGATGAGCGCCGGGCCGAAGAGCTGTCCAAGGATGGCGGCGAGGAGACCGTGGACGGCTGAACGTCGACGGTCTTGCGTGGACCGGCACCCTCAGTACATCCCGACCATGTTGAGGAACCAGCCCTCGTGGTCGTAGTCGAAGTCGGTCAGGTCGTCGCTGAACTCGGTGAAGTTGTAGCCGGCGCCGATGCGGAAGTTCTTGCCGATGTCGCGGTCCAGTCCGACCAGCCAGCCCTGCCGCGTGCCGCCGGCCTGCACGTCCAGCCAGCGGTATTCGGCCAGCGCGTGCCAGGCGTAGACCACCTCGTAGCGCAGCTGTAGCGCGGCGAAGTCGGTGGCCGAGTCGAACCACGGCCCGCTGCCGCGTCCGTAGCGCACCTCGCCCTCGCGCCGGGCGAGCTTGCCGGCCACTTCCCAATGCTGGTCGTGGCGGTAGACGCCTTCCACCGACAGCACCTGGGTTTTCTGGTCGTAGTCCTGCTCGCGCTGGCCCAGGCTGGAGAGGTCGTACAGGTAGGTGTAGCGGCCGAACATTTCCCAGCGCGCGCTATCCCACGGCCGCCAGGCGAAGCCGGCGTTGCCTTCGATGAAGCGCGCGTTCGCCAGGCGGTCGCGATGGTCGTCGGTGTCGGCGTAGTTCAGCCGGCCGGCGATGCGGAAGCGGGTATAGGAAGTTCAACCGCCCTTTTTTGCGAGTCTGGCGGGTAGGAAGCGGCCGCGCAAGCGCCGCTTTGGGCACAGATCGGGCACAGATCGGGGGTTCATGCGTGGG
>NZ_JBRREG010000173.1:0-3805 GCF_056760155.1 Stenotrophomonas sp. STEN022 | reverse complement strand
CGCCAGCCCGCCGCCGGCCGCCCCCCCCCCCCCACTACAGTCGCCGCTTATTCCATCGCTGCTTCCAGCGCCTGCGACAGCCGCTCCACCGCAATCACTTCCATGCCCTTCACCGTGCCGGCCTTCGGCGCATTGGCCTTGGGCACGATGGCGCGCTTGAAACCATGCGTCGCTGCCTCGCGCAGGCGATCCTCACCATTGGGCACCGGGCGGATCTCGCCGGACAAACCCACTTCGCCAAACGCAATGGTCTTCTCCGCCAGCGGCCGGTCCTGCAACGAGGACAGCACCGCCAACAGCACCGGCAGATCGACGGCGGTCTCCTGCACGCGGATGCCACCGACCACATTCACGAACACGTCCTGGTCACCAACCAGCACGCCGCCATGGCGGTGCAGCACCGCCAGCAGCATCGCCAGCCGGTTCTGCTCCAGACCCACCGCCACCCGTCGCGGGTTGGACAGCGGCGAGGAATCCACCAGCGCCTGCACCTCCACCAGCAACGGGCGCGTGCCTTCGCGGGTCACCATCACGCAGCTGCCGGGCTGGCGGGTACTACCACCAGACAGGAAGATCGCCGAAGGATTGGGCACTTCCTTCAAGCCCTTTTCGCCCATCGCGAACACGCCAAGCTCATTGACCGCACCAAAGCGGTTCTTGAAGGCGCGCAGGATGCGGAAGCGGCTGCCACTTTCACCTTCGAAATACAGCACCGCATCCACCATGTGCTCAAGCACACGCGGGCCGGCAATACCGCCCTCCTTGGTGACATGGCCGACCAGAAACACAGCCGTACCGGTTTCCTTGGCGAAGCGCACCAGCCGCGCCGCACTCTCGCGCACCTGGCTGACCGAACCCGGCGCGGCCGTCAGCGCCTCGGTCCACAACGTCTGCACCGAGTCGGCGACGATCAGCTTGGGCCGCGCCTTCACCGCGTGCGCCAGAATGTTCTCGACACCGGTCTCGGACAGCGCGTTGATGCCCTCCAGCGGCAGATCCAGGCGCACAGCACGTCCGGCCACCTGCGAAAGCGACTCCTCACCGGTGACATACAGCACCGGCAAGCTGCTGGCCATCTTGGCCACCGCCTGCAGCAGCAGGGTGGACTTGCCAATACCCGGGTCGCCGCCAACCAACACCACCGCGCCTTCCACCAACCCACCACCCAGCACCCGGTCGAACTCGCTGATGCCGGTGGAAACCCGCAGATGCTCGGTCTGCTGCACATCCTTCAAGGCCGTGATCTTGGGCGCCTCGACCTTGCCGGCCCAGCCACTGCGGCGTGCCGCCGGTGCCTTTGCGGCCGCAGCGGTTTCAAGCACGATCTCGCTCAGCACGTTCCATACACCACATTCAGTGCACTGGCCCTGCCACTTGCTGTACTCGGCGCCACATTCGCTGCAGACGTATGCACTGCGGGTCTTGGCCATGGAAATTCCTATCTGCGTCAGCGCCGCAGGATAGCCCACCGATGTCGCAAAGGCTGCGACAACTAAAGTCCCCGCCGCCGCTGCCGCTAGGTAAGTGGGGCTCTGCTCCGTCTTGATGCTCCAGGAATCCGCATGATCGGCAGTTACAATCAGGGCCTCGTCGTCGTCTCGCTGTTGGTAGCGATCCTTGCCTCCTACACCGCGCTGGACATGTCCGCGCGCGTTGCCAGCAGCCAAAGCCGCAGGGCCGCACGCATCTGGCTGGTGGGGGGCGCCATGGCGATGGGGTTGGGCATCTGGTCGATGCACTTCATCGGCATGCTGGCTTTCAAACTGCCGATCCCGGTCGGCTACGACCTGTTCCTGACCGTCTGCTCGCTGGCCGCCGCCGTTGCCGCTTCCATGTATGCGCTGTGGCTGGTATCGCGGCAACGGCTGCCAGTCAGCCGCCTGCTTGCTGGCGCCGTACTGATGGGACTGGGCATCGCGGCCACGCACTACATCGGCATGGCCGCGATGCGGATGCAGCCAGGCATCGACTACGACCCTGCGTGGTTCACCGCCTCGATCCTGATCGCCATTGGCGCCTCGGCAGCGGCATTGTGGATCGCGCAGCGCCTGCGCCATGAGCAGCCCCGCCTGTTGCCGATGCGCCTGCTGGCATCACTGGTGATGGGTGTGGCCATCGTCGGCATGCACTACACCGGCATGGCCGCCGCGCGCTTCCCCGCTGGCAGCATCTGCGGCGCCATCAGCGCCGGCGGGCTGGATACGCACCTGCTCGCAGGCCTGGTCATCGTCACCACCATTGCCACCCTGGCGGTCGCCCTGCTGGCCTCGGTATTCGACGGCCAGATGCGCCTGCGCACGGGCCTGCTGGCCCATTCGCTGGCCAACGCCAATGAGAAGCTGGTCCAGGCCGCGCTGCACGACCCGCTGACCCAACTGCCCAACCGGGTGCTACTGCAGGACCGCATTGAGCGTGCGATCGAAAAAGCCGACCGCAGCGGGTTCGGCCTGGCCTTGATGTTCTGCGACCTGGACGGTTTCAAGAACGTCAACGATGCTTACGGCCACCAGCTCGGCGACCGCCTGCTGGTGCAGTTCAGCAAAAAAGTCAGCGCTTTGCTGCGCAGCCAGGACACCTTCGCTCGCCTCGGCGGCGATGAATTCGTCATCGTGATGGCGATCGATACGCCCGACGATGCCGCGCTGATGGCCGAACAGATCAGCGCCGCCATCAGCGAGCCTTTCCTGATCGACAATGCCGAGCTGCTGGTCAGCACCAGCATCGGCATCGCGCTGTATCCGGAAGATGCCAGCAACGAACGCGAGTTGATGATGCATGCCGATGCGGCGATGTATCACGTCAAGCACAGCGGCCGGAACGGCCACGCGTTCTTCACCTCGACCATGCAGGCCGGCACCCGCCAGCGCCTGCGCCTGCTGCAGGACCTGCGCCACGCCACCGCGCGCAATGAGCTGGTGCTGCACTACCAGCCCAAGTTCCCGGCCGGCGGTAGCCGCGCCAACGGCGCTGAAGCGCTGCTGCGCTGGAACCATCCGGAGCTGGGCCTGCTATCGCCCGATGTATTCATTCCCGTTGCCGAGCGCAGCGGCCTGATCATCCCTATCGGCGAATGGGTGCTGGACGCGGCCTGCGCACAGCTGCGTAGCTGGCATGACGCCGGCAACACTGATTGGTCGATGGCAGTGAACCTGTCGCCGTTGCAGTTCGCCTCGCCGACACTGGTGGAGACGGTGCGCTGCGCACTTGAGCGCCATGCACTGGACGCGCGCCAGCTGACCCTGGAAGTGACCGAAAGCACCGCCATGAAAGATGTGGATGCCAGCCTGCAGATGCTGGAAGCCCTGACCGCGATGGGCGTACGCATCGCCATCGATGACTTCGGCACCGGTTACTCCAGCCTGCTTTACCTCAAGCGCATGCCAGCGACAGAACTGAAGATCGACCGCGCCTTCGTCCGCGACCTGGAGCACAACAGTGAGGATGCGGCCATCGTCTCCTCGATCATTGCGCTGGGTCGCACATTGCAGCTGCAGGTGGTCGCCGAAGGCGTGGAAACCGAAGCGCAGCGCAATTTCCTCGGTGAACTGGGTTGTGACGTATTGCAGGGCTACCACTTGGGCCGGCCGGTGGCCGCCGCTGACTTCGTCAGTCGCAACGGCTGAAAAGCCCCAAGGCCAACCCCTCCCCCTGGCTTCGCCAAAGGGAGAGAGCAACGGCGTAGTGCCGAGCCATGCTCGGCTGGGGCTTCACCAACAATTCCAGCCAGCCTTGTGGGAGCGGCGTAAGCCGCGAAGCTGGCCATCCTCCAGGGATCATCATTCCAGGGATCTGCAGAATCGCGGGC
>NZ_JBRREG010000172.1:0-3944 GCF_056760155.1 Stenotrophomonas sp. STEN022 | reverse complement strand
CCTGCGTAAATCTCCCCCCCCATAAACGGCGTGTACTCACACTCCAACCGCTCCGCGGCTACCGCCGCCCCCACAATCCGGCAGCCGCGCCGCCGATTATTTCGGCTGACGGATCGGCAGCACGATGCGGAAGCAGGAGCCCTCGCCTACCGTACTGTCCAGATCGATGCGACCGTGGTGCTTGTTGATGATGCCGTAGGAGATCGACAGACCCAGACCGGTGCCGCTGCCCACTGGTTTGGTGGTGAAGAACGGATCGAAGATACGCTGGCGCAGCTCGGGGGAAATCCCCGCACCGTCATCCTTGAACTCAACCCATACCTCATCGCCACCCACCCCCGTACTGACCACGATATTGCCGCGATCGGCAATGGCATGACCGGCATTGAGCAGCAGGTTCATGTAAACCTGGTTGAGCTCGGACGGCAAGCATTCGATCATCGGCAGTTCGCCGTAATGGCGTTCCAACGTGACCTTGTACTTGAGTTCGTTCCAGATGATGTTGATGGTCGATTCGAGGCCGGCATGCAGGTCGACCAGCTTCCACGACTCGTCGCGGCCGGAGTACGAGAAGTCCTTGAGATCGCGCACGATGCGGGTCACCCGCTCGATGCCCTCGCGTGACTCGGCCATCAGCTGCGGCAGGTCGCGGCTGATGAAATCGATGTCCAGGCGGTCACGGATATCATCGATTTCCGGGATCAAGGCCTTCGGGTCCGGTGCGCGCAAGGCCCGCTCATAGGCCTCGATCACCGTGAACAGGCTGCGCAGATACTCCTGCAGGCTGCCCAGATTGGAGTGGACGTAGCCGATCGGGTTGTTGATCTCGTGGGCGACGCCGGCGGCAAGCTGGCCGATCGAGGCCATCTTCTCGGACTGCAGCAGTTTTTCCTGGGTGCCATTCAAGCGCAGATAGGCTTGGCGAAGCTCGGCATGGCGCTGCTGCAGCTCACGCTCATAGTCCTCAGGGCCGTCTATGTGCTGGAACAGGGCTAGAAAAGCCTCGCCAGCCTCATCACTGTGATGGTGCAGATGCAGGGTGATGACCCGCTCGCCAACCGGCAGACTTCCGACCCAACTACCCGAATCACGGGCCTGCGACAACGCGAATGGAGGCAACAAGGCCTCAAGCTGGCGGCCAAGATCACTACTTCCAGGGCCATCCACGCCAAACAACTCGCGCACCAGACCGTTGGCGATGCTGACTTCGAACCTGCCGTTGAACACCAGCATCCCGTGCTGGACGCGCTCGCCGAGGGCTCGCAATGTGGCCGCCGAAGGGGTTGGCATGAGGATGCTGCTATCGATCTGGGTCACGGCGGTCGGGACAGGCTAGGAACAGGCCGCCACTATAGCCGGATGTAGGTACTCGATCGCGGCGCGGGCGCCGCTTTTGAAACAGATCAGGCCACGGCCAGCGGCCGTCTCGCATGCACGGTTTGTGCCTGGCCTTTGGCATCGTAAGAGGGGGCGGTCTCACTGCGACCCAACTGACGGAGCGCCCAGTTGACCTCGCGGCGGCGACGCGCCAACAACACACCGTTGGCGTGGTTGCGCTCTGCCAGCTCCTTGAGTTTCTCGGCCTCGTGCAGCGGCGGCTGCCGTTCCAGCTCGCGCAGGGCTTCCAGCTTGTTGCCGGTGGCGGCAACCAAGGCGGGCACGTCATGCTCGGCCAAGGCACGCTGTTCGCGGTCAAGCGCCTCGCTCAGACGCTGCAACGGGTCGCCCATGGACAGGTTCATCCCTGCAACTGCTGGTCCAGGCCCAGCATGCGCGTGGCAATGGCATCGGGATTGATCTTGTAGCTGCCGTTTTCCAGCGCCTCGCGCACCGCTTGCACGCGGGCCTGATCGATGGCCGGGGCAGCGCTCAGTTCACGCTGCACGGCCTGCAGTTGGGTGGCCTCGCCGGTCAGGCGCACGCTGTCGGCAGCCTCAACGGGCTTGGGCTTGGCATCGCCAGCGGCGGCCACTTTGGTGTTGATGGCTACGCTGCGCAGCTGCGCTGCGGCCGGAATACCACCGTCGATTTTCTGGCTCATGTGATGGAGTCCTGATTCGGTTCAAAAACGATAACGGCAATGCCGGGGGATTCTTTAACGATTTATCGGCTGACCACCACGTCGCCGGCAGGGGTGGCAATTCCCTGCATCACCCGGCGTGAAGACAGGTTCTCGACCGAGACCCGCTCGCCCTCACCCGCATCCCCCAGCGCCTTGCCCGCCATCCGCACCTCCACCCCGCCCCGGCGCGACACCAAGGCGACATTGTCGCCCCGACGGACGGTACGAGGCGCAACCAGGTCAGTCGCCGACAGCAGGCTGCCGGCGCTCAACGCGCGCCGTGCGACCCGGCCCACGGCCGCCTCCGGCTTCAACAGTACGGCACCGGCCAAGCGTGCTGTATCACGCTTGACGCTACTTATATCGGCCGCTGCCAGGGTTTCTCCAGCAGCCACGCCGCGTGCCAGCACCAGCACCTGCTGCTCACGGCGGACCTTGACGGGGACGAACAATCGCCAACCGCCAGCCTGTGGGCAGGCAACCTCCACGGTCGTGTTGGCGGTAACGCTGGCCTGCAGTGGTTGCGTACAGGCTGGCAGGCGCAGGTTCGCGTCCAGAATGGCCTCCCCGCTCTCCCCGGCCGCCAACGTGGCCAAAGCCGCGGCCCGGATGGTTTCCACCGGCTGGAACGCGGCAGCCAAAGCCAGCGAAGGCAACAACAGGCATATAAGAAAGAGTAAGCGCATCGGCAGCGGCCACCCGGCTCTGGAATAGTTCGATGGATCCCGCTGCAAGTGCTGTGCCACTTTGAACCGACGGGGAGCACTCAAGTTGCAGCCACCCGGCGCCGATACAGCACTCATGTCACAAGACCTGCTCAACCGAATTGACCAGCGCACCCGGCTGGCCGGCCACAACCGCCTTGCCCTGCTGCTGTTCCGCCTTGGCGGCCGTCAGCTTTTTGGCGTGAATGTATTCAAGGTGCAGGAAGTGCTGCGCCGCCCGGCATTGTTCCAGGTGCCTGGCCTGCCCGCGCAGTTCGCCGGCGTGGCTGATGTGCGTGGCCGCTCCGTGCCGGTATTGGACCTTGGCCTGGCCATTGGTCACCCTGAGCGCGAGCCTGAGGCGGACACGTCACCGGGCTACCTGGTGGTGACCGAGTTCAATCGCTCGGTACAGGGTTTTCTGGTCAGCGGGGTTGAACGCATCGTCAATATCGCGGTGGAAGATATCCACCCGCCGCCGGAATTGGGCGCCGAATCGACGTATTTGACCGCTGTTACCCGTTTTCAGGGTGAGTTGATCCAGGTCATCGACGTGGAAAGCGTGCTCGCAGACATCGCCCAGGTACGCAGTGAAGCGGTACTCGATCCGTCCATGGCACTGCCCGACGACGCTCCGGCGATGCAGGTTTTGGTGGTCGATGATTCCCGCGTCGCCCGCCAGCAGATCCGCAGCGTGCTGGATCAGCTGGGGGTGAGCGCCACCCTGCTCTCCGACGGCAAGCAGGCACTGGAACACCTGTTGCAGATCCATGCCTCGGGCGAGAACCCCGCCGAGCGCTACGCCATGGTGATCTCCGATATCGAGATGCCGGCGATGGATGGCTACACGTTGACGACGGAAATCCGCCGCCATGCTGGGCTGGCCGGTCTGTATGTGCTCCTGCATACCTCTTTGTCGGGCGTTTTCAACAACGCCATGGTGGAGCGTGTGGGCGCCAATGCGTTCGTGGCCAAGTACAGTCCGCATGAGCTGGCTGATTTCGTGCTGCAGCGTCTGCGGCATGTGGCTGAGACCCAGTACGCGTACAGCTAAGCCTGGCCCCCTGTAGTGGGGGGGGGGGGGGGGGGGGGGGGGGGGGGGGGGGGGGGGGGGCGGCGGGGGGGGGGGCGGCCGCGCGCGGCGGCGGGCGGGCGGTGGGGGGGGGGCGGCGGAGGGG
>NZ_JBRREG010000171.1:0-4293 GCF_056760155.1 Stenotrophomonas sp. STEN022 | reverse complement strand
CGCCCTGAGTGGGGGCGTGGGGGCAGCCCCACACACCCCCCGTGGTTCGCCCCGCCCTCGGGGGGTATGGGGTTTCCGGGGGGCTCTCGGTTTGTGGGGGCGTTTTCGCCGGCGAAGCCGGCATCGCTGAAACGCCGACATAGCTGCAATCTGATCGACCCTCTGCTTCGCGGCTTACGCCGCTCCCACAGAAAATCGGCATTCCAGGAGCAGCGCTTCGCTCCACAGAATGCGTCTGCGTCCGCTAGACTTTTGCGTCGTTTCATCTGGACGCAACCATGACTGATCTGATTCCCGCCCTGCCCCCGCCCCGCATCCCGGTCGCCGGTGGCGGTACGTTTCCGGTGCACCGCATCTACTGTGTGGGCCGCAACTTTGTCGATCATGCACGCGAGATGGGCGCTACCGCACCCGCATCAGCCAGCGAACGCGGCCAGCCGATGTTCTTCATGAAGCCCGCCGATGCCATCGTGGTCGGCGATGCGGCGATCCCCTATCCCTCTGCCACCTCCGACCTGCACCATGAAGTGGAGCTGGTGGTGGCGCTGGGCAAGGATGCGCCGGCCGGTGTGCTCGCCGTAGATCAGGCGATGGACCTGGTACTGGCCTACGGCGTCGGCTTGGACTTGACCCGCCGCGACCTGCAGGCAGCCGCGAAGGCCAAGGGCGGCCCATGGGATATCGCCAAGGGTTTCGACCATTCCGCACCCGTCAGCAGCCTCGTATTGGCATCCGAGGTCGGTGATCTGACGCCGCTGGAGCTGTCGCTGGAAATCAATGGCGAACTGCGCCAGAAGTCCACGTTGGACCAGATGATCTGGAATGTCGCCGACATCCTGCACGAGCTGTCCAAGCTCTATGCACTGCGTGCTGGCGACCTCGTTTTCATGGGCACGCCGGCCGGCGTGGCCGCGCTGAAGTCCGGCGACCGATTCAGCGCACGCCTAGGGAAAATCGCACATCGCGACGGTTTGATCGCCTGATGACATCCACTGGAGTAGTCTGCGCCAGCTCCCTTTCATGCATACCTAGGAGAAACACATGGGAATGATCAGCGAATTCAAGGAATTTGCGATGCGCGGCAACGTCATCGACCTCGCGGTCGGTGTCGTCATTGGCGGCGCGTTCGGCAAAATCGTCACCTCGTTGGTGGACAAGGTGATCATGCCGCCGATCGGCATGCTGGTCGGCAATGTCGATTTCTCCAGCCTCGCCTGGACCCTGGCACCGGCCAAGATGGGCGCCGATGGCAAGGAAATCCCGGCCGTGGTGCTGGGCTATGGCGATTTCATCAATACGCTGATCCAGTTCATCATCGTTGCCTTCGCGATCTTCATGCTGGTCAAGGTGGTCAACCGCCTGTCGCGCAAGAAGGAAGAAGCACCGGCCGCTGCGCCGGAACCGACCGAGGAAGTGCTGCTGCTGCGCGAAATCCGCGACAGTCTCAACAAGCGCTGATCGATCAACCTGTTTACCAACAACGGCCGGGGTTCCCGGCCGTTGCCGTTTGCAGCAATCAGAAGGTCATCGTCATGGATACCTGCGGGCTGACGTAGGACGCGCTGTTGCGCCCACCCGGCAGCGATGCCTGCACACCAAGCAATACACCGATCTGGTCGTTGACGATGTATTCCACTGCCGGCGCAATAGTGAAGGCGGGGCTGCGTGAGCCATTCTGGCGCAGCATCTTCCTCTGACCCGATGCGTCGGCCACGCTGCCCTGAAGCATGCTGCCCGATTGCGTGCTGGCAGTCAGATCCAGGGCCAGCACCCAACTGCGGTTGATGCTGTATTCAAGCCCCAACGCGCCACTGACCGCCGCACCGGCATCAAGCGTGCCGCGGAAACTCGGTTCGGTGCCATACACACTGCGCCCGACTACCGAGACACTGCCCGGCGACGGGCTCCAGCTGGTCTGCCAGCGCCAACGCAGCGGCCGTCCATTCGGCATCCACAACACCTGCTGCCCCAGCAACGACAGGCCGGTGCGATAAACCCCGGCACCTTGACCGTTGAACGTGTTTTCGCCAAGTCGGTCATGCCGTCCGGTCGCCAGCGATTGGCTAAGCATTGCCGCCAGGGCCATCCCACCGGTCAGCGCATCACCCGCACGCAACTGATAGCGTAGCCGCGCCGCGCTATCTCCAATGCGGTAGCCGTCACTGTGCTGGGCGCCCTGCGCCGAGCGACTGCCATTGAGCACCAACTCGCCAGTCAGCCGATCGGTGATGCCTCCACTGAGCAACAGGCTGAGCAACTGGCTGCTGTCGTGTGCATCCAGTGTATGGCGATCGCCGCGGTCGTCGTAGACGCCACGGGTGCGGCTGTATATCCAATACGCCTGGGCGAAAAACTCGCCCTGTGGCACTACTGCCGGACCCGGAGTAAGCAACGGTCCGGTGAAACGCACATCGTCCATGGAGTGCGTCTGCGCTAATCCGAGTACTGGCAATACCAGCATCAACAACGTCCCTGCCGTCCTGTGTCGCAATGTCATCAAGTGTTCCTGGGCAATCCACCAAGCCGGTGGGGGTGCTCAGGCTCGCTTGTGATGCTGCATCGCAATACGAGAAAACCCCTTGGATGCCTGTCATCGTTTCAGCCGCTCATGTCGTCTAGCGGACGCGTACAAAAGCAGCTAGAAGGGGAACCACTTAGCCAATACCAAGACTTCCACACATCCCAACCGGCACATTCACCTACACCCGCTCACTGTTACCCTGACTCGACAAATCACCTTGGAATTGACTATGCGTCGCAGTGCTCTTTCCCTTGCCCTCCTCCTGCTGTGCACCTCGGCCGCTGCCAACGCAGCGCCCACCCATATTCCGCAGCAGGCGCTGACCAAGGCCGCCGAGCTGCGGACACAGGCGCTGGCGGACAACACCGGCTGGCAGGTGGTGGAATCGCTGACCACCGAAGTTGGCCCGCGCATGGCTGGCAGCGAGGCCGACGCACGTGCGGTGGAATGGGCCAAGGCCAAGTTCAAGGAACTGGGCTTCGACAAGGTGTGGACCGAGCCGGTGACCTTCCCGAAGTGGGAGCGCCGCAGCGAACACGCCTCGGTACTGGGCGCGCATCCGCAGCCGTTGACCATCACCGCCCTGGGCGGCAGCCCGGCCGGCACGGTGGAAGCCGAGATTGTGCGTTTTGAAGGCTTGGACGCGCTGAAGGCAGCACCGGAAGGCTCGTTGACAGGCAAGATCGCCTATGTCGACTTCACCATGACCCGCAAGCGGGATGGCGCTGACTATGGCATCGGCGGCAGTGTGCGCAGCCGTGGCCCGTCCGAAGCAATCCACAAGGGTGCGGTCGGCTTCATCATGCGCTCGGCTGGCACCGATTCGCATCGCATGCCGCATACCGGCATCACCCGTTATGACGAAGGCCTGACCCCGGTGCCGTCGGCCGCACTGTCCGGCCCCGATGCCGACCAGCTCAATCGTCTGGTTGCGCGCGGCCCTACCCGCATCCGCATCGCGCTGGATTGCGGCTGGGATGGCAGCTATACCTCGCAGAACGTGATCGGCGAAATCACCGGCCGCAGCCTGCCCAAGGAGGTGGTGGTGATCGGCGGTCACCTGGACTCCTGGGACCTGGGTACCGGCGCCATCGATGACGGCGCAGGGATCGGTATCACCATGGCCGCCGGCCATCTGATCGGCCAGCTCAAGCAAGCCCCCAAGCGCACCATCCGCGTCATCGCCTTCGCCAATGAAGAGCAGGGTCTGCACGGTGGCAAGGCCTACGCCGCGGCGCGCGTGGCGGCCGGCGAAATCGTGCAGCAGCACATCGCCGCCGAGAGTGACTTCGGTGCGGGCCGCATCTATGCCTTCAACACCGGCTCGGGCAATCCGGCGGAATCGCGTGAGGCTACCCGCCAGATCGGCGAGGCGCTGGCGCCACTGGGCATTGAATACCGCGCCAACCAAGGCGGCCCCGGCCCCGACGTAGGCCCGCTGGCCGCCAAGGGCGGTGCATGGGCTTGGCTGGCGCAGGACGGAACCGATTATTTCGACCTGCACCACACTCCGGACGACACCTTGGACAAGATCGACCCGAAGGCCCTTGCCCAGAACGTGGCGGCCTACACCGTGTTTGCCTATCTGGCAGCGGAGTCTGAAGGCAGCTTCGGTAGCGAGGCCAAGGATGTGGTGCCGCCGCGCGAGTGATTCCTTGTCGGAGTAAAAGCAAGAAAGGCGCCACAGGGCGCCTTTCTTGTTTTGGTTTTTGTAGTGCCGAGCCATGCACAGGCGGGACGGTTTAGCGATGATATCTAACCACAGACAGGAG
>NZ_JBRREG010000170.1:0-4502 GCF_056760155.1 Stenotrophomonas sp. STEN022 | reverse complement strand
CCCCCCGCCCGCCCCCGCCCCCCCCGCGCCGGGGGGGGGGGGGGGGCGCCCCCCGGGGCGGGGGGGGCCGCCCCGGCCCCCCCCCCGCCCCCCGCCGCCGGGGCCTCTACAGGTAGAGCAGGCGCTGCGAAGCGTCCAATCAGTACACAACAAAAACCCCGCTTTCGCGGGGTTTTTGCCTGCAGCCGATTCCAACCGGAATCAGCGCTTCATCGAGCCGAAGAACTCGTCGTTGGACTTGGTGTTCTTCATCTTGTCCAGCAGGAATTCCATCGCGGCGATTTCGTCCATCGGATGCAGCAGCTTGCGCAGGATCCAGATCTTCTGCAGCAGCTCCGGTTCGATCAACAGGTCTTCGCGGCGGGTGCCGGAACGGTTGATGTCGATGGCCGGGTAGACGCGCTTCTCGGTGATGCGACGGTTCAAATGCACTTCGCTGTTGCCGGTGCCCTTGAATTCTTCGTAGATCACTTCGTCCATCTTCGAGCCGGTTTCAACCAGCGCGGTGGCGATGATGGTCAGCGAGCCACCTTCTTCAACGTTACGTGCGGCACCGAAGAAACGCTTCGGGCGGTGCAGGGCGTTGGCGTCCACACCACCGGTCAGGACCTTGCCGGAGCTCGGTACGACGTTGTTGTAGGCGCGGGCCAGACGGGTGATCGAGTCGAGCAGGATCACCACGTCCTTCTTGTGCTCGACCAGGCGCTTGGCACGCTCGATCACCATTTCGGCAACCTGCACGTGGCGCGCGGCCGGCTCGTCGAAGGTCGAGGAGACCACTTCGCCGCGCACGGTGCGCTGCATTTCGGTCACTTCTTCCGGGCGCTCATCCACCAGCAGCACGATCATGTGCACTTCCGGGTGGTTGGTGGTGATGGCGGTGGCGATCTGCTGCATCATCATCGTCTTGCCGGCCTTCGGCGGCGAAACGATCAGGGCGCGCTGGCCCTTGCCCTGCGGTGCCATCAGGTCGAGGATGCGACCGGTGATGTCTTCCGAGGAGCCGTTGCCGCGCTCAAGCGTGAAGCGCTTGCGCGGGAACAGCGGGGTCAGGTTTTCGAACAGCACCTTGTTCTTCGAGGCTTCGATCGGCTCACCGTTGATGGTGTCCACGATCGACAGCGCGAAGTAGCGCTCGCCGTCCTTCGGGAAGCGGATGCGGCCCGACAGGTGGTCACCGGTGCGCAGGTTGAAACGACGGATCTGGCTGGGCGAGATGTAGGTGTCGTCCGGGCCGGCCAGGTAACTGGCTTCGGCCGCACGCAGGAAGCCGAAGCCGTCCGGCAGGATTTCCAGCACGCCGTCGGCGGCAACGCCGTCGCCGTGGCGGGTCAGCACCTTGAGCAGGGCAAAGATCACGTCCTGCTTGCGCGCACGGGCGACGCCTTCGGAGATCTGCAGCTGTTCGGCGATTTCCAGCAGCTTCTGCGCCGGCATCCGCTTCAGGTCGCTGAGCGAATAGACGGGGAAGCCTTCCGGCACGCTCGGCATCGAGCGCGGGACAAAATTGTCGTTGCCGCCGTCGTTGCCCATGCCGTTGTCGTCACGCTGACGGTTGCGGTCACGGTCGCGACGGTTGCGGAAACGGTCGCGGCGGTTGCCCTGACCTTGGCCCTGGCCTTGCTGATTGTTCTGGCCGTAACGCTGCTGGTTGTTGTTGCCTTCGCCGTTGTCCTGGCCACCCTGTGAGGTGTTGTTGTCGCCGGAGCTGGCTGCCGGGGCCTGGCCTTCATTGCTGGACGCCGCCGCGGCGGGCGCGGGAGGCGGAGCAACCGGGGCCGGTGCTGCCGGAGCAGCGGCTACCGGAGCCGGAGCGGCCGGGGCGGCTGGCAATGGAAGCGCTGGCTGGGCGGGGGCAGAAGCACCGCTGTCGGCGCTTTCAACGGCTTTGGCAACACGCGGCTTGCGCACGCGCTTCTCGACAGGAGCGTCGGTGCTCCCGGTTTCGGAAGGAGTGTTCTCGGACAAGTGCTTGATTCCTCTCGCTTGGATGTGCGAGCGCCCTGCGGGGCTGCGAACTGGTTGGGATGGTCCGGACGAGAACCCGTCCAGAGGGTGCGGCACGCGAATGCTGCCGGATGTAGCGACACTACCACCGCCAAACGTGGCGGCGCAAGCGCCTGCAAAACCCTGTTGGGCCGCGGTCAGGCTGGCCCGGTGGCCGGCGGCACGGGGCCGCCGGACCGTGCTGGATCAGACCAGCGCCTTGTCGATCATCTGGCTCAGCTGGCCCTTGCCGACTGCGCCGATCTGGGTGGCCTGGATCTGGCCATCCTTGAACAGCAGCAGCATCGGGATCGAGCGCACGTGGTACTTGATCGCGGTGGCGCGGTTCTCGTCCACATTGACCTTGGCGATCTTCAGCTTGCCGTCATAGGCATCAGCCAGTTCGTCCAGGACCGGGGAAATCATCTTGCACGGGCCGCACCATTCAGCCCAGAAATCCACCAGGACCGGTTCGCTCGATTGCAGGACGGCGCTGTCGAAGTCGGCGTCGCCGACGTGTAAAACCTTATCGCTCACTTGGAGTCTCCTGGTGCAATGCGACTGCCCATGCCGGGTTGGCGGTCGCATTGCGGTAAACTGGGGCATTGCGCGGACAGTGGGCAGGGCCCAGGTGTCGCGCGACCCGGCGCAGGGGCCGCAGTGTGCGACGGTGCCCGAATCGATGCAAGCTGCCCGGCCACACTGACCGGCTGGCACTACAAAGACGAAACCAATGAGCGACAAACCGCTAACCGACGTGACATTTTCCTCCTTCGACCTGCAGCCGGCGTTGCTGGCGGGCCTCGAAGGCGCGGGTTTCACCCGCTGCACCCCCATTCAGGCACTGACCCTGCCGGTGGCTCTGCCGGGCGGCGACGTCGCCGGCCAGGCCCAGACCGGCACCGGCAAGACGCTGGCCTTCCTGGTCGCCGTGGCCAACCGTCTGCTGACCCGTCCGGCGCTGGCTGACCGCAAGCCGGAAGATCCGCGCGCGCTGATCCTGGCGCCGACCCGCGAGCTGGCCATCCAGATCCACAAGGACGCGATGAAGTTCGCTGCCGACACCGGCCTGCGTTTCGCGCTGGTCTACGGCGGCGTGGACTACGACAAGCAGCGCGAACTGCTGCAGCAGGGCGTGGACGTGATCATCGCCACCCCCGGCCGCCTGATCGACTACGTCAAGCAGCACAAGGTGGTTTCGCTGCACGCCTGCGAAATCTGCGTGCTGGACGAAGCCGACCGCATGTTCGACCTGGGCTTCATCAAGGACATCCGCTTCCTGCTGCGACGCATGCCCGAGCGCACCACGCGCCAGACCCTGCTGTTCAGTGCCACCCTCAGCCACCGCGTGCTGGAGCTGGCCTACGAGCACATGAACGAGCCGCAGAAGCTGGTGGTGGAGACCGAAAGCATCACTGCTGACCGCGTCCGCCAGCGCATCTACTTCCCGGCCGACGAAGAGAAGCTGCCGCTGCTGATCGGCCTGCTGTCGCGCAGCGAAGGCGCACGCACCATGGTGTTCGTCAACACCAAGGTGTTCGTCGAGCGTGTTGCACGCGCGCTGGAAAAGGCTGGCTACCGTGTTGGCGTGCTGTCCGGCGACGTGCCGCAGAAGAAGCGTGAGAGCCTGCTCAACCGCTTCCAGAAGGGCCAGCTGGAAATCCTGGTGGCCACCGATGTGGCCGCACGCGGCCTGCACATCGACGGCATCAAGTACGTCTACAACTACGACCTGCCGTTCGACGCCGAAGACTACGTGCACCGCATCGGCCGCACCGCACGCCTGGGCGAAGAGGGCGATGCGATCAGCTTTGCCTGCGAGCGCTATGCGATGAGCCTGCCGGACATCGAGGCCTACATCGAGCAGAAGATCCCGGTCGAGTCGGTTACCGCCGAACTGATGACCGCGTTGCCGCGTCCCGAGCGCGCGCCGCTGCCCGAGGGCGAAGAAGGTGAGAGCGTTGGTGCCATCTTCCGCGAAGCCCGCGAACAGAAGGCCGCTGACGAAGCCCGTCGTGGCGGTGGTCGCAGCGGTGGCAAGCCCGGTGAACGCCGTGGCGAGCGCAGCGCCGACGGCAAGCCGCGTGGCCCGCGCAAGCCGCGCGTCGAAGGTGCCCCGGCCAATGCCGAAGGTACGCCCAAACCGCCGCGTCCGGCCGCCGAAGGCGCGCCGAACGCCGCCAACAGCCCGGCAGTGGAAGGCGAGCGCGCACCGCGCAAGCGTCGCCGTCGTCGTCACGGCCGCCCGGTTGAGGGTGCCGAAGGTGCAGCACCGGCAGTGGCCAACAACAATGGCCCGGTGCAGGTACAGGCCAAGCCGATGCGTGCGGGCAACGACAGCGATTCGTTCCTGACCCGCCTGGGCCGCAAGATCCGGCGGATGCTGTCGGGCAGCTGATCCGCGAGCCTGTAGTGGGGGGGGGCGGGCGCCGCCCCGGGCGGGCCCACAGCAAAAAAGCTACGGAGTAGGCGGGGGCGCCGGCCGAGGCGGAGGGGGACTGCGACCGCAACAACAC
>NZ_JBRREG010000169.1:0-4634 GCF_056760155.1 Stenotrophomonas sp. STEN022 | reverse complement strand
CCACACACCCAAAACTACCTCGATTTCCCCATAGTTGGTCCCGTCCATCTCCCGCGGCGGCGCCCGCGCCGTCTCCCCCCCGGCCCCCACAAATCGGCTGAGGGGTGCGCCCTCAGTACTCGTCATCTTCGTTTTTGGGCGGCAGTGGCGGCACGATGTACTGCCGTCCATGCGCCTGGCAATCCGCAATCACGGCCTCCGCATCCGCGCGCACTATCGCGCGCGTGCCCAGCGGATAGCGGTTGTCCTCGACCAGGTCGGTGCGAAGGTCGGTAACCGGTGAGAACGACGCAGATACGGCATAGCGCTCCTCCGAGGTAGCCAGCGCATCACCGCCCCACCAGCGGATCAACCATTGCGCGTTGTCCCAGATCAGCACCGTTTCCACCGTACCGCGGTCGAGCAGGTAGCCAACCGCGCAGAAGCGGTTGGGAACGCTGCGGTCACCATGGCGCCGTACCGTGTTGCGCAGCTCCGCCTCGATCAGCTTGAACTGCGGGTGCTCCGATGGTTCGATCCGCCGCGCGGGTGCTTGCGCATAGATCAGCTTCGACAGCGATGGCTGTGCTGCCACCGACACGGAGGCGCCCGTGCCTGTGAGGGCACAACACACCGCGAACAACAGACGGCTTTTCATCCCTTTCCCTTGCCTCCCTGCAAAGACATCACCAACCTCAAGGCTTGATCTGCCCGGATGCGACCACACCCAGGGCAGACCAGCGGTAGCGATGGCGTCCGCTTACGGCACAGCTGCGGTGATCACGATCTCGATCTTCCATTCCGGATTGGCCAACTTGGCCTGCACGGTCGCGCGGGACGGCGTTGCGCCCTGCGGTACCCACTTGTCCCAGGCTTGGTTCATGCCAGCGAAATCGGCCAGGTCAGCCAGGAAGATCTCGGCGCGCAGGATCTTGGTCTTGTCGGTCGGCGCCAGGCGCAGCAGATCGTCGATGGCCTGCAGTACCTGCTCGGTCTGGCCAACGATATCGGCGCTGGTATCTTCCGGCACCTGTCCGGCCAGATAGGCCACGCCGTTGTGGATGGTCATTTCCGACATGCGCGGGCCGGTATCGAAGCGTTGGATCATGGGGGTGACTCCGTGTTGTGGATGTAGCCGCCATTGTGAGGGCAAGTGGAAGTTTCAGGCGTTTCTTTGCGTGAACGACGCCACGATGCGAGCGCCACCAGCAACAACCAGCCCACCACCGTGGTAATCACCAGCTTCTGCCCCAGTCCGCGCGGGCTGCCACGCCACAGCACGTGCAACCACAGTCCGGCGAAGGCCAGCCATGCCCAGCCCCAGGTCAGCCAGTACAGTTGGCGCCAACGCGCGTCACGGCCGAAGCACCAGGCCTGCAGCAGCATCGCCACGGTCACGCACAGGAAGGCGGTCTGTGCCGCCAAGCCATGAATCAGCGGTGCCAGCAACGGGGCGTACTGCGGCAGCCAATTGTCGCCGATCGCTACCGTAGCCAAACCAAGCCCGGCCACGGCGAACAGACTGGGCGGCAGGCCGCGCCGTGCGCTGCCATGCGCTTGCTGGTACAGCATCACGCCAAGCACCGCGATGGCCACGGCCAACACACAATAGGCGCCGCGTAGCAGCACACCGTAAGGACCATGCAGATACAGGCTCAGGGTCGCGCGCATCCAGTCCAGGTCATCACGGGCAAACTGCAGGCCGGTGGCGATGGCCAGGAACAGCAGCAACGCCAACACTACCGCCAATGCCGGTACGGCCGATTGCACTGTTGCCCTGAACTGGCTTTCGCCCATTCCCGCTCCCCAAGGTTTGAGTCCCCAAGTCTAGTTCGCCCGCAGCCACCATGCCCACTGAAGCCTGTGAAAACACCCCAGCGCGTGCATGCAGCCATCATCACGCTCAAGGACTACTCTTATGCGTCCGCGCTGCGCCAGCGCTTGCCCCCACACCTGCATGACCGTGTCCTCCGCATCGTCACAACCTTCAGCGGCGGGTTGGCGACGTATCGCCACCATCATCGTCACCTTGGCCATCATGGCGATGGCGCTGCATGCATTGGCCAGTGAGTTCAGTGACCACGGCTATCGCCAGATCCGCTCCGCGGTGCGCGGGCTTTCGTGGTCGCAACTGGGCATGGCAACGCTCTTGGGCATGGCCAGCTATGCCTGCCTGATCGGCTTTGATGCGATCGGCCTGAGGCGCGCCAAGCATCCGTTGCCGGCAACTCGCGTCGGCATTACTGCCTTCCTGGCGCATGCTGCTGGGCAGACGCTGGGCTTTGCCGCACTTACCGGCGGCGCCATCCGCGTGCGCAGCTACGGCCAGGCCGGGCTGAGCCTGGCCGAGATCGGCCAGGTGGTGTTGATGAGTACCTTGGGCTTCGTGTTCGGCGCCTGGCTACTGCTTGGCCTGGCCTTGCTGCTGGAGCCCGGAGCCGCTGCGCTGGCACTGCCGATCTCGGCCACTGCGGTACATGCGCTCGGCATGGGCTTGCTGGTTGGTTTCGCCGCGCTGCTGCTGTTGGTTGGCCGCGACGGCCGCAGCGTCGGCTGGGGTACGCACCGGATGTGGATTCCTGACCGGCGCACGGTACTGGAAGTCACCGCACTGAGTGTGGTCGAGCTGTGCCTGGCCTCGGCCGCGTTCTACGTGCTGTTGCCGGCACAGGCCGAGGTCGGCTTCATGGGCTTCGTCGGGCTGTATCTGGTCGCGGTGGTGGCCGGGCTGGTGTCGACGGTGCCCGCCGGGCTGGGCGTATTCGAGTGGAGTCTGCTCAAGCTGCTGCCGCAGGTGGCGCCGGCCGCCATCCTCGCCGCCGCGGTGGCTTACCGCATCACCTACTACCTGCTGCCCTTGTTCCTGTCCGCGCTGCTGGCTGCCCTGGCCAGCATGCGCCGCCCGCTGCGCAGTGGCGCCGGTACCGCCTGGTCGGTAATCCGCCCCTGGCTGCCGCAGTTGATAGCACTGGCCGTATTTGCGGCCGGCGCACTGTTGCTGATCGACGGCACGCTGCCAGTGCCCCATCAGCGGGTGTTGCCAGCCTCACTGCCGATCGTGGAAACCTCACACCTGCTCGGCAGCCTGGGCGGCGTGTTGTTGTTGCTGATCGGGCAAGGCCTGCAGCGGCGCAGCCATTCCGCGTGGATGCTGGCATTGGCACTGTGCATTGCCCTGCCGGTGCCGGCCTGGTTGCGTGGCGGCCACCTGACGGTGGCCCTGACCTTGCCGCTGGTGGCGGTGGCGCTGTGGGCGGCGCGGCGTGAGTTCTACCGCGAGGGCGCGCTGCTGGACGAGGCATGGTCGTGGCCATGGTTGCGCAATGTCGCGCTGGTACTGGTGGCGACGGTGTGGTTGCTGTTCTTCGTCTACAGCCACGTCGAATACCAGAACGAGCTGTGGTGGCAGTTCGCCACCTCCGGCAATGCGCCACGTGCGCTACGCGCCTTGCTGCTGGTCTGCATCGCGCTGATCGTGTTCGGGTTGGCGCGTCTGCTGCACAGCACCCGCAGCCCGCTGCCCTTGCCGGATGCAGCAACATTGGAGCAACTGCGCCCGGTATTGGCCTTGGCGCAGGACACCCAGGCCTGCGTGGCAATGACCGGCGACAAGGCAATCCTGCGCAGCGAGGCCGGCGATGGCTTCGTGATGCTGCAGCGCTACGGCGGCTCACTGGTGGCGATGGGTGATCCGGTGGGCCCACCGCAGGTGGCAGCGGCCTTGATCTGGCGTTTCCGCGAGGAAGCCGACCGGCTGGGCCTGCGGCCGGTGTTCTACCAGACCAGCGACAAATACTGGCAGCACTATCTCGATCTTGGCCTGACCCTGGTCAAGCTTGGCGAAGAAGCCATGGTGCCACTGCAGGACTTCAGCCTGGCCGGCAGCGAGCGCGCTGATCTGCGCCAGGCCTGGAACAAGGGCAAGCGCGGCGGGCTCAGCTTCCGGCTTGCTCCCGCCAGCGAAGTGCCCGCATTGCTGGGCGAGTTGGCGGAGATCTCGGACGCGTGGCTGGATGAAAAAGCCGGCGAAGAGAAAGGCTTTTCGCTGGGCAGCTTCGAGCCGGGCTATATGAGCCGTTTCCCGGTGGCGCTGGTCGAAGCGGAAGGGCGCATCGTCGCCTTCGCCAATATCTGGCAGGCACCAGCCGGGCATGAACTGTCGGTTGACCTGATGCGGCATCGCCCGGATGCCCCCAAGGGCACGATGGACTTCCTGTTCATCGAGTTGTTCCTGTGGGGCGCCGCCAATGGCTATACCCGCTTCTCGCTGGGCATGGCGCCGTTGACCGGCCTGGCCCAGCATCGGCTGGCCGGCCGCTGGAACCGTTTCGCCAACCTGGTCGCGCGCCATGGTGAGCGTTTCTATGGCTTCAGCGGACTGCGCCGCTTCAAGTCCAAGTTCGCACCGGAGTGGCGCCCGCGTTATCTGGCCGCGCCTGGTGGTGTGCACCTGCCAGCAGCGTTGCTTGATGTGACCCGGCTGATTTCGTTGGATCCAAGCAGAAAGTAAAAGTAAGTGTGGGGTTTGTGGGAGCCGGGGGAACCCCCCACCAGGCGGGGGGGGAGAGGAAAAAAATAAAGGGGGGGGGCCCCCCCCCCCCCACCCCCCCCCAAACCCCCCCACGCGGGGGGCAAAAAACCGATGGACCCCCGAA
>NZ_JBRREG010000168.1:0-4665 GCF_056760155.1 Stenotrophomonas sp. STEN022 | reverse complement strand
GCGCCACCCCCCGCTCACACATCCGGGGGCGGGGGTAGACCTGGCGCTCGCAGCCCGCCCCACTACAGGTGAGGCTCAGCGGGCTTCGGGGATGTCCGAGGTCAGCGCTGCGGTCTCCGCGGCGCAGTCGCGCGGCAGTGGCTGCTTGAGCGTGCGGGCATGCACCAGCTCTTCGCGTGCCTTGGCCAGGTCGGCGACAAATGCCGGGTTGTCATGCAGTCGCGCCACCGTGGCCGCGCCCATGAACTGGCCCTGCTGCACATCGCTATACCAATGCACGTTGCAGACCAGCCGGCTGTGGCCGTAGTTGCGGCCGCGTTCGATCAACGCGGTGGCATGGTCGGGATCGATTTCCGACAGGATCAAGCCCCAGGCCCAGCCGATCGACGTGTGGCCGGACGGGTAGGAACCACTCTTGCGCAGGCCTTCCTCATCGTCCGGCGTGCAGGTCGGTGCGTTGTTGACCATGAACGGGCGCGGACGTTGGTAGTGGGTTTTTGCTGCCTTGGTGGCGGCGCTGGCGTCGATGCGGCTGCGTTCCAGCAGGCGGTACAGCACCGGGGTGGTCTTGGCGGTGACCGCCACGCCGAGCGCGCAGCTGAACTGGTCGGCACCGGCCGGGAAGCTCAGGTCGGCGTCCGTATGTGCCTGCGCGAAGCGCGCGCTGCCTTGCATGCTCAGCGCCTGGCTGGCGACGGCCTCATCCAGCTGTGCCGATGCCGAGCCGGGCGCCGGTGGTGCCGGGCTCAGGGCGAGGCTGTCGGGGATGGCGCTGCCGGTCAGATAGCCGGTGACCTTGCTGCCGGAGTCGCCGCCCGAAGTGGAGGGCAGGGTCGGGGTGCTGGAACAGGCGCTGAGCACGGCGGCCAGCGCGAGGGCGGCGCCGAAGCGCAGCGGGGAAACGGGAAATGACATTGCGACGACAAGGGGGTTACGGGAGCGGGCGGGCATCATCGCACCAATGGCCGCGCTCCGCCCCCTCCCTTTGCCGAAGGCAAGGGGAGGGCTGGGGAGGGGTGCTTTTGCCTTTCAAGCAAGCGCCAACTTACAAACTGCCCACCCAGGCCGACATCCGCCCATCATCCTCGCGCACCTCGATCGGCCCGCCGAACACCTCCGACAGCGGACCTGAGCGCAGCAGTTCGGTACGACTGCCGTCAGCAAAAATGCGGCCACCCTTCATCAGCACGACGCGGTTGATCTCGGGGATCACTTCCTCGATGTGGTGGGTGACCAGCACCAGGGTGATGCCCTGCTGGGCAAGGTTGCGCATGCTGTCGACCAGATGCTGGCGCGAGATCAGGTCCAGGCCGGTGGACGGTTCGTCCAGCAGCAAGGCCTTGGGCTGGTTGACCAGCGCCCTGGCGATCAGCACGCGGCGGGTTTCGCCGGCAGACAGCTCGGCATAGCTGCGGCCCAGCAAGGGCAGGGCACGCGCCAGTTCCAGCGCGTGCCGAGCGCGCTGGCGCATGGCATCGGTAACGTCGCGGTGTGCAGGCACCACAAAGCTGGCAAAGAAGCCTGCGATCACCGCTTCTTCCGCGGTCAGGCCGGGCATGCTGGACAGGTTGCTGGACAGGTCGCCGGTGACGATGCCCAGTTGTGCGCGCAGGCGATCCACCTGCCAGCGGGTCTGGCCCATCACCTTGACTGGCACGTGGCCGTCGGCGCGCGCCAAGGGATAAAGCTCGCGGGTGATCAGCTTGATGAATGAGGACTTGCCGCAGCCGTTCGGCCCAAGGATGGCGGTGTGCTGGCCTTGCTCGATACGCAGGTTCAGCTCGTGCAGCACGCGGACCTGGCCACGGATGACGCAGGCATGGTCCAGTTCGATCAGGGGAGCCGCTTCGGCGACGGGAGCAATGGACATTCAGGTGTAGGTGGCAGCTGAGGATTCGACCAACGGACTTGCCGCCAGCTGATGAAGTTTGCGCCGACAGCCCCCATGATGTGTAGCAGTTGTTTCATCTGGCACCGACTGCCTGGAGTACCTCGTGATGTCCGACGCCCTGCTCGACTTCCTCACCGCTGGCATCGTTGGCCTGGGCTGGTGGGGCATGCTGGCGGTGCTGCTGGTATTCACCCAGCTCACCATCTTCGCGATCACCTTGTACCTGCACCGCAGCCAGGCCCATCGCGGCGTCGATTTCCACCCGCTGGTGTCGCACTTCTTCCGCTTCTGGGTGTGGCTGACCACCTCGATGATCACCCGCGAGTGGGTGGCCATCCATCGCAAGCACCACGCCAAGGTCGAGACCGAGGAGGACCCGCACAGCCCGGTTACCAAGGGCATCCGCACCGTGTTCTGGCGTGGCGTGGAGTTGTACCGCGAAGCTCGCACGCTGCGTGGCGACATCGAGCAGTACGGGCGTGGTGCGCCGGAGGACTGGATCGAGCGCAGGCTCTATACCCCGCATGCCAATCTCGGCCCGATCCTGCTGTTCGTGATCAATACCTTGCTGTTTGGCCTGCCCGGCATCGCCTTGTGGGCAATCCAGATGGCGTGGATTCCGTTCTGGGCCGCAGGCGTAGTCAACGGTCTTGGCCACTGGTGGGGTTACCGCAACTTTGAATCGGCCGATACCTCGACCAACCTCACGCCGTGGGCGTTCTGGATCGGTGGCGAAGAACTGCATAACAACCATCATGCGTTTCCCAGCTCGGCGCGCTTCTCGATGCGACGCTGGGAGTTCGACATCGGCTGGCAGGTGATCCGCCTGCTGCAATTCCTGCGTCTGGCCAAGGTGCTGCGGGTGGCACCGACGATGGACATCCGTCCGAACATCGCCGTGCCCGATGCCGATACCTTGAAGGCATTGTTGTCGCATCGCTTCCAGGCGATGACCGATTACCAGCGCAATGTATTCGCACCGGCCTTGAAGGAAGAAGCTGCAGCAGCAGGTGCCAAGTTGCGCAAGCTGTTGCCGCGGCGCATGCGCAAGGGCCTGGTCAATGATGGTCGCTGGCTGAAACCCGATTGCCGCGCGCAGTTGCACAACTGGGTGCAGCAGCGTCCACGCATCCAGTTGCTGGTCGAGCACCGCGCGCGCCTGTCGGCGCTGTTGGAAGCCCGCAGCCATGATGCTGCCGAGCGCCTGCGCCAGCTGCAGCAGTGGTGCCAGGACGCCGAAGCCAGCGGCAGTGCGGCATTGCAGGCTTATGCAGCACGTCTGAAAGGCTACTCGCTCAGCGCCGCATGAAGACGATCACCCTTTTTTTCATGCTTTGTGGTCCGTTGCCAGCCATCGCCCAGGTGCAGGACACCAATGCCTACCTGCAGCGCATGGACAGCGATGGCGATGGCCGGGTCAGCCCGGATGAGTACCTGCAGTGGATGCTGTACGCCTTCGACAAGATGGACCGCAATGGCGATGGCGTGCTGCAGCCGGATGAGCAGCCGGGCGGACGCGGCAAGCCGATCACTCGCGAGGAACAGCGGCAGGTGATCCTGGCCCGCTTCGCCCGCCAGGATGCCAACAGTGATGGCTACCTCAGCGCCCGCGAGCTGATGGCGCCACCGCGCTGACCTACCGTTGTAGGAGCGGCGTAAGCCGCGAAGTCAAACATCCAACCGAAGCCGATGGCGCATTGCAATCGATACAGGTCCGCTGTTCGCCACCACCAGTTTCACGGCTGACGCCGTTCCCACAAGACCCATCAAACACAATTGCCTTGAGATTCGCATGCCAGAACTACCCGAAGTAGAGACTACCCGGCGCGGCCTGGAACCACACTTGGTAGAGCGCCGCATCCACGGTGTGATCCTGCGCCGGCCGGACCTGCGTTGGCCGATTCCCGCCGAGATCGAACAGCAGCTGCCGGGCAAGCGTATCGAGGCAATCCGTCGCCGTGCCAAATACCTGCTGCTGGATACCGAAGCGGGAAGTGCGGTGTTGCACCTGGGCATGTCCGGCAGCCTGCGCGTGTTGCCCGGCGACACCCCCGTGCGCGCGCACGACCATGTGGATATCAGTCTGGAAGACGGCCGCCTGCTGCGCTTCAACGATCCGCGTCGGTTTGGTTGCCTGTTATGGCAGCCTGCAGGTGAAACGCACGAGCTGCTGGCTGGACTTGGTCCGGAACCGCTGGAGGATGACTTCGATGGCGATTACCTGTTCCACCGCAGCCGTGGACGCAAGGCACCGATCAAGACCTTCCTGATGGACCAGGGCATTGTTGTCGGCGTCGGCAATATCTATGCGGCGGAGAGTCTGTTCATGGCCGGCATCAATCCCCTGCGTGAAGCCGGCAAGGTATCGCGGGCGCGCTACCAGCGGCTTGCCGATGCGGTGAAGGAGATCCTGGGGCATGCGATCACCCGCGGCGGCACTACTTTGCGCGACTTCATCAGTCCTGATGGCGCACCTGGCTACTTCGAGCAGGAGTTGCTGGTGTACGGGCGCGAAGGCGAGAACTGCAAGCAATGCGGGCGCGCACTGCGCTATGCCAGCATTGGCCAGCGGGCAACGGTGTGGTGTGGGTATTGCCAGCGCTGAGCGCTGAGCGCCGAACGCCTGTAGTGGGGGGGGGGGGGGGGGGGGGGGGGGGGGCGGGGGCGGGGGGGCGGGCGGCGGGGGGGGGTGGCGGGGGGGGGGCGGGGCGGCGGGGGGGCGGGGGCGGGGCGGGGGGGGGGGGGGGGGGGCGCGCGCGGGGCGCGGCCGGGGG
>NZ_JBRREG010000167.1:0-4684 GCF_056760155.1 Stenotrophomonas sp. STEN022 | reverse complement strand
TGTTTTTTTTTTTGGGGGTGTCTTCCCTGGGGGGGGGGGGGGGGGTTGGTTTTTTCTCGTTGTGTTGGCGCGCCCCCTGCGCCTCGCGCGCCCCCCCACTACAGGTTTCGCTCTGCCGAGCACGGCTCGGCACTACACGTGACCTGTATCCCCCGCAGTCCGCCCGCGCTCCTGCATAATCAGCACGATGAGCGTCCTGCGTTTTGACAATGTCAGCAAACACTATGCCGGTGGCCATCAGGCGCTGCTGGATGTCAGCTTCGAGGTGGCGGCCGGCGAAATGCTGTTCGTCACCGGGCACTCCGGTGCCGGCAAGAGCACCTTGCTCAAGTTGATCCATCTCAGCGAGCGGCCCAGTCGTGGCGCGGTGATCTTTGGCGAGCGCAACCTGCTCAAGGTGCGCGGCGGTAAGGTCGCCCTGCATCGGCGCGAAGTCGGCGCGGTCTACCAGGACCACCGCCTGCTGGTCGATCGCAGCATCGGCGAGAACGTCGCCCTGCCGCTGATCCTGCGCGGCGACCGCCGTGCCGATACCGGCAAGCGGGTGCGCTCGGTGCTGGAGCGGATGGGCCTTGGCCATCGCGAGAAGGCGCTGCCCAGCGAACTGTCGGCCGGTGAGCAGCAGCGCGTCGGCATCGCCCGCGCGATTGTCGCCGAGCCCAAGTTGCTGGTGGCCGACGAGCCCACCGGCAATCTTGATCCGACCCTGGCCGCGGAAATCATGACCTTGTTTGCCGAGCTGCCGGCGCGCGGCACCAGCGTGCTGGTGGTCAGCCACGACCTGGCCCTGCTCAAGCAGATGCGCAAGCGCGTGTTGATCCTCGACCACGGCCGTCTGGTCGATGACATCTCGCCGCAGGACTTGGCCGAATGACTAGCAGCAACAGCAGCGAGAAGTCCGCAACGAACACCAGCACGGCGGCACCGTCGCGCCTGGTTACCTGGATCAACCACCATTTGCACAGCGTGGTGTTCAGCCTCGGCCGCGCACTGCGCAGGCCGTGGGCAACCGCGCTGACGGTGGCGGTGATGGCATTGGCCCTGGCACTGCCGTTGGGGCTGTCGATCGGCCTGGACAACCTCAAGCATTTCTCCGGTAGCGTGCAGCAGTCGCGCGATATCAACTTGTTCCTGAAGACCGATGTGGACGGCGCCGCCGCACAGGAGCTGGCCAAGACCCTGCGTGCACGTGCCGATGTGCAGCAGGTGCAGCTGCGCACGCCGGACGAAGGCCTGGCCGAGTTGCGCGAGAACGCCGGTCTGGGCGAAGCCATCGATGCGCTGGGTGAGAACCCGCTGCCGACGCTGCTGATCGTGACTCCGGCCGATGGCGCCGACGCAGCCCTGGCCAAGTCGCTGGAAACCCTGCCGCAAGCCGATCTGGTCCAGCACGACGCACTCTGGCGGCAGCGCCTGGATGGCTGGCTGAACTTCGGCGCACGCCTGGTGCAGGTGTTGTCGGTGCTGCTGGGCCTGGGTGCAGCGCTGGTGGTCGGCAATACCGTGCGCCTGGACATCCAGGCACGGCGTGAGGAAATCGGTGTGCTGCAGTTGCTGGGTGCCAGCGACGGTTTCATCCGCCGCCCGTTCGTCTATCTGGGCGCGTGGTACGGGCTTGGTGCGGGTGCGCTCGCCTTGGGCCTGATCGGCGTGTGCGGGCTGGCCCTGCGCGCGCCACTGGCCAATCTGTCGCAGAGCTACGGCAGTCCCTTCATGTTGCATGGCCTGGATCTGCTGCATTCGGGCATGGTGCTGGTTGGCACCACGATCCTGGGTTGGTTGGGGGCATGGCTGGTGACCGGTCACTTCCTCAGGCAGACTCGCCCGACCGAAACCTGAGGCCCGCATGTCCACGCACGAGCTCAAGCACCTGATCAGCGACGCGCCGCGGGTAATGGTGGTCGATGGATCCAAACTGGTACGGCGCCTGATCAGCGACGTGCTCAAGCGCGAACTGCCTGATGTCGAGGTGGTTGGCTGCGCCAGCATCGCCGAGGCGCGCGAAGCGCTGGCCGCTGGCCCGGTGCATCTGGTCACCACTTCGCTGGCTCTGCCCGATGGCGATGGCCTGGCGCTGGCGCGAGGCGTGCGCGAAACCGCCGGGCAGGCCTATGTGCCGGTGATCGTGGTTTCCGGCGATGCCCAGCAGCATCTGGAACAGCGCCGCTTCACCGAATACGTCACCGACTATTTCGACAAGGCGCTGGGCCATGAAGCCTTGGCGACCTTCATCCGTGGTTATGTGCAGCCCGAGCCGGTGGCCAATGCGACCGTGCTGTATGTCGAAGACAGCCGCGTGGTGGCCGAAGCCACCAAGCGCATGCTCGAACGCCACGACCTGCATGTCGTGCACGTGCTTACCGCCGAGGATGCGTTCTCGCTGCTCACCGCCGAGTCGCTGGGCCGCACCACACGGCAGGTGGACCTGGTGCTGACCGACGTCACCCTCAAGGGCGAGCTCAGCGGCCGCGATGTGGTCGAACGCATCCGCGTCGACTTCGCCTACGGCAAGCGCCGCTTGCCGGTGCTGGTGATGACCGGTGACAGCAATCCGCACAACCAGTCGGCGCTGCTGCAGTCCGGCGCCAATGACCTGGTGCAGAAACCCATCGAAGAGCGCCTGCTGGTGACCAAGGTGTTGTTCCAGCTGCGGCTGGCGCGCATGGCACAGCCGGCGGTGGTGCTGTGAGCGAGGACGGCGCACAGATCCAGCTTGAGCCCAGCTGGAAGGCGCACATTGGCGATTGGCTGCTGCGCCCAGAGATGCGTGAATTGTCGGCCTTCCTGCGCAAGCGCAAGGCAGCGGGCGCACATGTGTTTCCGCCCGGCCCGGAAATCTTTGCCGCCTTCAACGCCACCCCGTTCGAGCAGGTCAAGGTGGTGGTGCTGGGGCAGGACCCGTACCACGGTTACGGCCAGGCGCATGGCCTGAGCTTCTCGGTGAAGCCGGGCGTGCCGGTGCCGCCGTCCTTGCTCAACATCTATAAAGAGATCGAGGCCGACCTGGCCATCCCGCGCCCGGACCACGGCTGCCTGCTGCCGTGGGCGCAGCAGGGCGTGCTGCTGCTCAATGCGGTGCTGACCGTGGAAGAGGGCAAGGCAGGAGCGCATCAGGGCCGCGGCTGGGAGGGTTTCACCGACCACGTGGTCGATGTGCTCAACCGCGAGCGCGAAGGCCTGGTGTTCCTGCTGTGGGGCGCTTACGCCCAGCAGAAGGGCAAGGTCATCGATACCCGGCGCCACCGCGTGTTCAAGGCGCCGCATCCCTCGCCGTTGTCGGCCCACCGGGGCTTCCTCGGTTGCCGCCATTTCTCGCAGGCCAATGACTACCTGGCCCGCAACGGCCAGGCCCGGATCGACTGGCGGCTGCCGGCCTTGGCCGATCTGGCGCCGTCTGATCGCTGAACTGCCTTGATTGCTGTCATATCGCGGTGACCTTGGCTTTGCTACCTTGGTGGGGTTGGGAATGCCGTCGTTGCTGTCGCCTATTCAGGTTTGACCTCGAGTTTGCGAACAAAAACAGAACGCTGGAACTTTTTCTGTACTGAGCAGTCCAATAGTTCGACTGCTAAGATGAGGTCCTATGAACCTGAACACCTCTACTGCCCTTGTGGCAAACAATCTCCCGATCCCCAGTGCGCTCGGTTCGCTGGACGCCTACATCGGTGCCGTGCACCAGATCCCGGTGCTGTCGGTCGATGAGGAGCAGGAACTGTCGCGTCGCTTCCGTGACGAGCAGGATCTGAACGCCGCGCGTGAGCTGGTGCATTCGCACCTGCGCTTCGTGGTGCACGTGGCCCGCGGTTACAACGGCTATGGCCTGCAGCTGGGCGACCTGATCCAGGAAGGCAACATCGGCCTGATGAAGGCGGTCAAGCGCTTCGATCCGGACATGGGCGTGCGCCTGGTGTCCTTCGCGGTGCACTGGATCCGTGCCGAGATGCACGAGTTCATCCTCAAGAACTGGCGCATCGTCAAGGTCGCCACGACCAAGGCGCAGCGCAAGCTGTTCTTCAACCTGCGCAAGTCCAAGACCCGCCTGGGCTGGATGAACGCCGCCGAGGTCAGCGCCGTCGCCAAGGATCTGAACGTCTCCGAGCGTGAAGTGATGGAGATGGAATCGCGCCTGTCCGGTCGCGACATCGGCTTTGATGCGCCGTCGGATGAAGACGACGATCATGCGCCGCCGTCGCCGGCTGCGTATCTGGTCGCGCGCGATGAAGATCCGTCGCAGGCCTATGAGCGCGAGGACAGCGAAGACAACCAGCTGAGCCTGCTGCGCGAAGGTCTGGCCAAGCTCGACCAGCGTTCGCGCGACATCATCGCCCGCCGTTGGCTGGAAGCCGACAGCAAGGTGACGCTGCAGGAACTGGCAGATGAGTACGGCGTGTCGGCCGAGCGCATCCGCCAGATCGAAGCCAACGCGCTGAAGAAGATGAAGGCACTGTTCGCCGCCTGAGCAAGGCAGCAGCAGTAACACGAAGGCCCGGGGAAACCCGGGCCTTCGTTTTTGTAGTGCCGAGCCATGCTCGGGAAGAGGCCTTATCGGTGGCGGTTGGTCCGTGCATGAAGCCTCTGCCGAGCATGGCTCGGCACTACGGACGGGGTTCTGGTAGAGCCCCTGCCGAGCATGGCTCGGCACTACCGGTGAGCTTTACCGGGTAGATTCGGCATTCCTCTTGGT
>NZ_JBRREG010000166.1:0-4749 GCF_056760155.1 Stenotrophomonas sp. STEN022 | reverse complement strand
AAAAGCTGGCTGTCACCGCCTGTATGCGCAAATACCTGACCAGGCTCAATGCCATGAAGCGTGACAACGCACCTTGGGCAGCCGGTATAGCCGAAGGCGCTCAAGACAGTTGACTCCTACAAAACCACGTCGGGTTCACCAGTAACACCCCAGCCGAGCATGGCTCGGCACTACCTATGCGTCCGGGGGATCGCGTACCAGATGGATGTCGGTCGGAGTGGACAGCGCTATGCCGGCAGCGGCGGTCTGCTCCAGCAAGGCAAACAGCACTTCGCTGCGGGTGCCGTATACATTGCGCGAAGAAGACACGTAGGCAAGGCTGTTCACCGCCACCTGGCCGCTACTGATCGAATCGATGAAGAACGACGGTGCCGGGTCGATCAACACCGTTTCATTGGCTGCGTAGATTCCCAGCAACAAGGTTCGCAGCTTGCCCATGTCGGTACCCAGCGGCACCGAGAACTGCACCTGGATGCGGCCCAGCGCATTGGCCATGGTCATGTTACGGATGGTCTTGGTGATCAGCTCGGAGTTGGGCACGATCAAGGTGGAGCGATCACTGACCTGGATCTCGGTCGAACGTACCGAGATGCGACGGATATCGCCTTCCTGATCACCGATCTTGACCCAGTCGCCAATCTTCACCGGCCGCTCCGCCAGCAGAATCAGGCCGGAGACGAAGTTCTGGGTGATCGCCTGCAGACCGAAACCAATACCTACTGACAAAGCGCTGGCCAGCAGTGCAACTTTCTCAAAGCCAATACCCAACGCAGCCAACGCCCACAAGGCGGCCAGCACAATGCCCAGGTAGTGCGCCACGGTACTGATCGAATTGCGCGCGCCGATATCCAGCTCGGTCTTGGGCAGATAGGTGTCCACCAGCCAGCGCTGCACCACCCGCATCAGAGCCAGGCCCAACGCCAACACCAGCACCGCGCTGAAGATCGAACTAGGTGTCAGCAGGCTGCCGCCGATCTTGATGCCGGCAGACAAACGTTCCAGCCACCCATACAGGGCGCTGACATTGCCGAACGGTGCAACAAAGGCGGTGATGCCCAGGATGACCAGCGCGACCCGTGAGATCGCCGACAGCAACACTCCGGCCTGTTCCAGGCGACTGGCCGACAAACCAGTGGACAGCCGCAGCATGCGCCCGGCCGCGCTCTCCGGTGCCAACAGCCACAATGCGAAGTCGTCGGCAAAGCGGGTCAACAAGGTGGTCGCCAGCACGATCACCGTGCCCCACACCATCTGCTGGGCAGTGAACATGGCGAAGTTGAGGTAGCCCAGCAGGGTCGCCACCAATGCGGCGAAGATACTCAGGTAGCCGCCCAGTCGCGCCACAATCAGCCAGCCACTGCGCGGTGCGCGCGGCGAACGGCCGCTGCTGGTGTTCTCTGCTTCGGCCTGTGCGGCCTCGGCCGCGCGGCGCCGGTGAAGGCCGGCCAGCGTGGCCAGCATGCTCATGATCAACACCACGTAGGTCAGTGCGATCAATCCGTCCAAGGTCACCGTGCCTACCGTCGAGGTACGCGCGGCGCGATTGACCTCGCGCAGCAGCATGGTCAACCAGGTCAGGCTGGCCGCGCCCCAGGCAAAGCGACGCAGGCGAGCGGCGGCGACATCATCGATATCCAGCAGCCGCCAGGTCGGCCGCGACGGCACCAGCAGGCTGGCTGCCACCGCACCTATGAAGGCGGCGACAAAGGTGGCGGCAACAAAGGTATTGGCTACCGATTCCAGGCGCGGCGCGATCGCATCGATTGCCTGCAGGCTGGCTATCAGTACCGTGGCAGCAAACCCCGGCAGCAAGGTGCCGACCAGCAGCAACCACACGGCCAGACCAGTGCGGCGCAGACGGCCATCCGGGGCGCGCTCGGACGCCGCGTAACGACGGCCAAGATGGCGCAACCAGATGCGCAACGGGAACAGCATCAGCAAGGCCAGCGAGGCACCCAGCAGCGGCATGCCCCAACCCTGCTTGCCGGCGGCTTTCAGCAAGGCATTGCTGGCCTGCCGGTACAGCGACTGGAAGCGGGCAAAATCGTCGGGCAAATGCTCACCAAACTCGCGCCACAGTGCCGGCGACAACGGCGAGGCCACCTTGCGGCCCAACTGCTCGCCGAACTGCTGGGCGCGCATTTTCTCTATGGACTCGCTGGCCTGCCTGGCGTCCTCGGCCAGCAACTTGCCGCGCTTGATGTCGGCATCGATCTGGCTGCGCTGCTGGTCCAGCAGCTTGCGCTGGCGGGCGATACCGGCGTCTTCGCCGCCCTCCGGTGCCGGCCCAAGCTGTCCGATGCGGGCATCGAGCTGGGTCAGCTCCGGCTGCAGCGCGGCGACGCTGGCCTCGGCCTCGCGCTGCGCCTGGCTGGCGCGTTCGGCCAGGGTTTTCAGGGTTTCCGGCGCATCGGCATCGTTGACCGCACGCTTGACCGCCGCGACCGTGCTTGAGGCCTGCTCGATACGCGCCTGCGGGCTCAGGTCAGCGGCAACACCATCCGGTGCCGCCCAGACCGCGCCACTGGCGCCCACGCCCCCCAAGGCCACCAGAAGAACCAACAACAATGCGCGCAGCGGGCGCGAAAAACGTTGAGCAAGCAAGGGCAGACACCGGATCGCGCGGACCACCGCGCCTGCGCGAACTATATGCCAGCGCGCGCCAACATCCTGCGAAACAGCGCCAGCATCTCAGTACTTGAGCGCCAACTCGGCGATATGGCTGCGGTTGAGCTCGTAGATCTCCTGGAACTCTTCCTCGGTGAGCTCATCCGGGGCGTACACCGCGACCTGCTCCCACTGCTGGTGGGTCGGCAGCGGCTGGCGTGGCCCAGCCCGCAACGAGAAACCATGTCCCTCATACTCGACCACTTCAGGCACCTGCTCCCAACGCTCACGCGCATAGCGGTTCTGCCCTTTGAGCAGGATCACGACATACATGGCGGACTCCCGGCGACGGATGGCAGCAGCCTAGCGCAGCCATGTTTGTCCGGCGCGAAGACCCCGCCGCGCGTCGCATACGACCCGCGCCGACGGAGCGCTATCTGACAGCCATCGTTCAAGCCTTTTCTGGTAGCGTCCAAGATGCCAAACCATGACGGTGCGGCCCCTGCACCGGAGCACCTGCAACATGATCCGCACATCCCTGATCGCCGTCCTGTTGTTGGCACCTGCCCTGGCCATGGCGCAGGACGATGCCGCCAGCGCTGCGGGCGGGCTGGACCTGAGCGTGCCGCAGGCACCGCTGCGTTACCTGGGCGATACCTACAAGGGTGATGCGCCAGGCACCTATTACGGCGACCACAGCGGTCGCGGGCTGGAGAAGAAGGACAGCCCCGGCGCCCAGGTAATGGACGACAAACTGCAGGTACACGGCGCGGTCAGCGCCGGCATCGGCTATTCCAAGGCCTACGGCAACAGCAATTGGCAGGCCGTGGACCTGAACCTGGGCAAGAACTACAACACCGACGAGGGCGAGAGCCGTCGGGTGAACCTGAACATCCATATGAGCAAGAGCGAAGGCCCCGGTCCCTATGGTTATGGCCCCTACGGCCCTGGCCCGGGTTTTGGTCCCGGTCCCTGGGGCGGCTGGTAAGCCCGCCCCACGTACTCCTGACGTCTGCTTAGCGGCCGGCGTGCATCCACAGGCAATCCAGCGCATCCAGCGCGATATGCACCAGCAGGCCGATGCCGAACAGGCGGGTGCGCTTGGGCAGGGTCAACCCCGCATACAGCACGATGGCCGGCGCGGTATGCAGCGGGTGGAAGCCGATGCTGCAGCGGTTGGGGGCATAGATCGGGTCAGCCAGCAGGTGGTCCAGGTCGATCACCCAGCCCAGCAGCAACAACATCCAGGCCTTGCCGAACTGCGGCCGCCAGAACAGCCAGGCCAGCAAGGCCGGCACCGCCACATGCAGGCACAAGTGCAGGATCGAGCGTGAACTCATTGCCGGCCCGCCAACGACAGCGCGGCATACCTGGCCCCGATGGGCGGCGCGGGAATGGAGGCGTGAGGGTGCATACCGGCGGACTTTGCTGAACCAGCCCCGATTGTAGGCTGGGGCACCGCCGGTGCGGCGTTACACTATGCCCCCGCCGGCATCTCCGCCGCGGTGGTTCCGGAGTGGCAATGATCAACAACGACGTACTGCGTAGCATCCGCTACATGCTCGACCTCAGCGACAGCATGGTGGTGGACACCATTCACCTGGCCGATTCCAGCTTTGAAGTGGATGCGGCACAGGTGCACGACTTCCTGCGCAAGGACGACGAACCGTTGTTTGAAGCCTGCCCGGACGCAGTGCTGGCGCGCTTCCTGGACGGTTTGATCTACCACTACCGTGGCCGCGATGAATCGCAGCCGCAGCGTCCGCCGGAAAAGCGCATCACCAACAACATCGTGCTGAAGAAGCTGCGGGTGGCCTTCGAGCTGAAGGACATGGACATGCATGCGATCTTCGAGGCCGCTGGCTTCCCGATGTCCAAGCCGGAGCTGTCGGCCCTGTTCCGCCAGCCGGACCACAAGAATTACCGCGAATGCGGCGACCAGGCCCTGCGCAACTTCCTCAAGGGACTGACCCAGCGCGTGCGTCCGGCGTAAGCGAAAGCTGCCGCTCTCTTGTCGGAACGGCGTAAGCCGCGAAGCTGACAATGCATCCGCGCCGGAGATTCTCTTCGGCCGGTATGGCGTTTACCGCTGCTTCGGCAACAACTGGCTTCGCGGGGTTAGCCCCGCCCCCCAAAACCGGC
>NZ_JBRREG010000165.1:0-5031 GCF_056760155.1 Stenotrophomonas sp. STEN022 | reverse complement strand
GCTTGATTAAACGTCTGCAAGATGGACAGTCATCCATTCCTGCAGGCGTCCTCACAAGATACCTGCGCATACTTTCAAAGAACTTCGAATCGGGCCTCAGCGCCTTCTTCGTAGGCTGCGACGTTTCCGTCGTAACGAGCCGCCCATTATAGCCGGCTTTTCTGCTTCGTCAACACCTTTTTGAGAGGCGGTTGACTCGGCGGCTTCACCGTTGGCCCGAAGGCTTTTCGTCGAAGCGAGCCGCCTATTATGGCAGGCTTTTTGTTTCCGTCAACACCCTGTTTCGAGGTTGGTGACGTCGTTTCTTGGTGTCGGTCACTGTTGTGATCGGCGCCGTGAAGCGAGGAGGTGGATTCTAGACATCTTTGTGAAAATCGCAATCACTTTTTGTTGCAGAGCGGCAAATCGGGGGTTGGGGCCAGAGTTGGCAAAGTGCGGCGGTGCCTTGAGCCTGCTTTCGCTCTTTCGTCGCCACTACTTCCTGATGACCAGATCTGGAGCAAGGGTCGATGCCTTGCTGGGCGGGTGGTGCGGAACGCTTGGTTCACCTGGTTGGGCGCTACCCAGCTTCAGCGCGAAGAGCAGCCCTCACCCCAACCCCCGCTCCGCGCCCCGGCCCTTGCGCTGGCGCAAGGGCGTTCGATGGGCAGCGAACCAATGGTTCGCAAGCTGCCCCTCTCACCCCGCGAGCGGGAGAGGGGCTATTGCTCCGCCTACTTTTGTCTGGAACCGTAGAGCGGCTTGCTGGGCCACAATGCGGGTTGATCCGTTGCACCTCTATATAGATGACCAATCCGGCTCCGCGTTCGTTCTTTCGTGATCTCTCGCTGCCCGCTGTGGTTGCCGGCTTCATTACGGTACTGGTGGGCTTTGCCAGCTCCGCAGTGATCGTGTTCCAGGCGGCACAGGCCGTTGGTGCCGGGCAGGCCGAGATTGCGTCGTGGATGTGGGCGCTGGGCATCGGCATGGGCGTGACCTGTATTGGTCTGTCGCTGCGTTACCGGATGCCGGTGGTGACGGCCTGGTCTACGCCGGGTGCGGCGATGCTGGTGGTCGGGGCGACTACGCTGCCGCTGTCCGATGCGATTGGTGCGTTTGTACTGGCCGCCGTGCTGGGCACGCTGGCCGGATTCTCGGGCGTGTTCGAGAAGGCGATGCGGCGGATTCCGGTGTCGCTGGCCTCGGGCATGCTGGCCGGGGTGTTGCTGCGCTTTGGCCTGGATGTCTTTGTTTCGGTGAACACCCAGCCTTTGCTGGTGCTGTTGATGTTCGCCACCTATCTGGTGGGGCGGCGCTGGTTACCGCGCTATGCGGTGATCGCGACCTTGCTGGTGGGCGTGGCGATCGCCAGTGGCAAGGGGCTGATGCACATGGAACAGGTGCAGCTGCAGATGGCGCTGCCGGTGTTCACCGTGCCGACGCTGTCGTGGGCGGCGCTGTTCGGCATCGCCCTGCCCTTGTTCATCGTGACCATGGCCTCGCAGAACGTGCCCGGCGTGGCGGTGTTGAAGGCCTCGGGCTATGACGCGCCGATATCACCGGTGATCGGTTGGATCGGGATGGTCAATACCGCCTTGGCGCCGTTCGGCGGCTATGCATTGAACCTGGCCGCGATCACCGCGGCGATCTGCATGGGCAGGGATGTGCATGAGGATCCCGCACGGCGCTACACCGCAGCGGTGAGTGCCGGCGTGTTCTATATCGTGATCGGCTTGTTCGGCGCGACCGTGGCGGCGGTGTTCGCGGCGTTCCCCAAGGAACTGATTGCGACGCTGGCCGGTATCGCCCTGCTCGGCACCATCGGCAACAGCCTGGCCGTGGCATTGAAGGAAGAGGCCGAGCGCGAGCCGGCGTTGGTGACCTTCCTGGTAACGGCATCGGGATTGTCGATGGCCGGCATTGGCTCTGCGTTCTGGGGGCTGGTGGCCGGTGTGATCACCTTGCTGGTGCTGCGTCGGCCCGCCGCCCCACGCTGAAAGCGCGGCAGAACTACCCGGCTTCAAGCCAACCCGACCCATACACGCAACGCCACCGCCGCGGCCAGGCCTGCGACCAATACCGGGTAGCTGGTGCCGCCACGGCGCTCCAGCTCACTGCCGACGCGGTGCTCGGCACCGGGATGGGCATGCTCGACCTTGCGCACCAGACGCTGGCAGTGCCGCAGGTACAAGGCGTTGGCCACCAATCCAAGCCCGGCCTTCAGCACGAAGAAAACCGCATAGATCACGGCTTGCGGTGCACCAGCCAAGGCAATGACGAAGGCCAACGTTTCGCTGACGGCGAAGAACAGCAGCGCCACGAGATACATCTTGCGGAACAACAGCCAGTACACCCCGAACAGGAAGGCCGGCCAATGCCATGGACGGGGAGGCAACGGGTGCGCACTGTGCAGGTTCCAGCGCCGCTGGTAGATCTCGAAGTTGTCGCCCACCGCTCGCTTCAGGCGCGCGGCGCGCTGCTCCAGCGATACCGGCTCACTGACTGCGCCGGTACCCGCCAACGGTGCGGCATACGGGTTGTTCGAATGCCGCGTCGATATCTCGTCCAAAAGGTAGTCCTTTGCGATGGGCAGTACCGCGCTTACAACGGCTTCACCTCGAACACCTGCTTGAGGACGTGGCGTCCGCCGGGGGCCAGCTCGATCACATCCGGGCCGGCGTTGGCAGCCTCGACGCAGACGTAGTTGCGCCACGCTGCACCGATATCGTCCATCTTCGCGGCACCGGCTTCGCCGGCATTCCAGACCACGGCGGTGCGGCTGCCGCTGGTGCTGATGTCGATCGCCCGCTTGAAACCCGGGTCGCGCAGCACGTAATGGCCACCGGCCTGGGTGTAGAGGCGGTCGCTGCGACCCGGATCACGCGGGTCACGCAGGTTCCAGTCACCCTTCTGCACGTAGGCGTTGCCGTTATCGAGCTTGTCCAGGTAGGTGAGCCCGTCCAGGCCGGTGACATCCACCTTCAAGGCATCGCTGACATTGAAGTAGTTGTGCAGGGCCTGGGTAAAGCTGGTCGCCTGGTTGCCGGTGTTCTCGGTGATCAGTTCCTGCTCCAGGGTGCGGCCGATGCGCACCACCATCTGCAGGCGCAGGCTCAGGCTTTCCATCACCGGCGGTGCAAGGGTCAACACCACGCTGCCATCGGCTTCGCGGCGTGCATCGCGCAGCTCCCAGGCGACGGTGCGCACGAAACCATGTGCAGGCACGTCATTGCCCTGCCCTTGCCGCGAGAAATACGGCCAGCACACCGGCGCACCACCGCGGATGGGCGTGGGCGGCTGTTTGGCGGTGGGCGAGAGCCACATCACGTCCTGGCCACCGTTGGGTACGAAGGACAGCAGCTGCCCACCAAACACGCTGATGGCAGCGGTGGAGAACGGGGTTTCCACCTTCCATGCGTCAAAACCCTTGAAGTCGCCTGTGCTCAGGCCCTGCACATCCTTCATTGAAACGCTGCTCCGTACGATCGGTGATTGGACAAGTTGCTGGTAATTGGGCGGAAGCCGGAACGCTGTGGGCACGGCAGGTTTGGCGCTGCGCAGCGCCTGCAGGATGCGGCTGCCAGCACGGCCGTCGGCCTGCTTCCAGCCAAGGCGCTGCTGTTCGACCTGGATGGCGCGGCGGGTGGCGGTGCCGACCATGCCGTCAGCGCTGCCGATGTCGTGACCACGTGCGAGCAGCAAGGTCTGCAGTTCCCGACGCTCATCGCGGCCTATGCCTGGATCATCGGTCGGCCAGGCTGCGCTTAGACCAGTGCCGCCGCGCAAGCGGTCGGCCAGGGTGGCAATGGCCAGGGCGTAGCTTTCAGCGGCGTTGTAGGAATAGATCGCGTCGTAGTTGCGGAACACCAGCAAGGCCGGGCCCTTGGCGCCAGCCGGCAGCAGCAGGGCGGCATTGCTGTCATCAGCGATGGCCGACACCTGCAACGGCTTGCCGTCGGCCAGAGTAATGCCCAGCGCGCGCCAGTCCGCCAACGGTTTGCGCTTGGTGCGGCCTGCAAGTGCGGCATTGAAATTGGCCGGGATGCGGACTTCCACGCCCCATGGCTGGCCGCTGCGCCAGCCCGACTGCTTCAGGTAGTTGGCGGTGGAGGCCAGCGCATCGGGAATGCTGGCGACCAGATCACGACGCCCATCGCCATCGCCATCTACGGCGATGCGGGCATAGGTGGATGGCATGAACTGGGTGTGGCCAAAGGCACCGGCCCAGGAGCCGGTCAAGCCAGCCGGGTTCAAATCGCCTTTGTCGATCAGCTTGAGCAGGGCCAGCAGTTCGCCCTTGAAGAAGGGCTGGCGGCGGCCGTTGCAGGACAAGGTGGCCAGCGACTGCAGCAACGGACGTTTGCCGAACACTCGCCCGTAATCGCTCTCCACGCCCCAGACCGCGACGATGGTGGCCGGATCAACGCCATATTGGCCACTGACCTGGTCCAGCAGCGCGCGGTGCTGGGTAAGCAGCGCGCGGCCATCGGCGATACGGCGGCTGTCGACCAGCGAGGCCAGGTAGTCCCAGATCGGGGTGGTGAACTCGGGCTGCGCATCGAGCAGTGGCAGCACGCTCAGGTCGGGGGTGATGCTGCTGAAAACCTGATCAAACTTTTCGCCACTGATGCCCTGGGCGACGGCGGCGGTCTTGAGTGAGGCACCGCAGCTGCCGAAGTCGGTGATCGCTGCGTTGGCTGAGAAGGCCAGCGTGAGCGCGGCCATGGTGGCGCCTGCACGCAGCCGGTTGATCGGGTTCATCCATACGCTCCTTGCACTGGAGCTTGATGATAAGCGCTGCGGTTGCGTTTGGTTGCGGGAGCGGCGTGAGCCGCGAGGCTGAGAGTTGTTTGAGGAGGCGAAAGCCGAAAAACCAAAGGCCAAAAGCCAAAAGCCCCCCTCCCCAACCCTCCCCTGCGCGTTGCGCAAGGGAGGGAGCAAGAGCGTAGTGGGCGGGCCAAACAGCACGGCGCGGAGAACCCGTGACCGCAGCCCCGGGTCTGAGGGGGGGTTAAGCAAGGTCGCGCGGCGCCGCGCGGGAGAGGTTCGTGG
>NZ_JBRREG010000164.1:0-5107 GCF_056760155.1 Stenotrophomonas sp. STEN022 | reverse complement strand
CCCCCCCCCCCCCAGCCCCCCTCTGTGTGTGATCGGGGTCGGGCGCTCGGCCCCGCGGTGGGGCGGTTGTCTGCCAGCCCGCCCGCCCCCCGGGGCGGCCCGCCCCCCCCACTACAACAAACAACAAACAAAAAACGGGGAGGCCGAAGCCTCCCCGTTCATAGCATCACATCAACCGACAGCTGTTACAGCAGGTCGGCAACGCCAGCGCGCTCTTCTTCCAGCTCGCCCAGGGTGATGTCGATGTACTTCTTGGAGAAGTCGTCGATCGGCAGGTCCTTGATGATGGTGTACTCGCCATTCTCGGTGGTTACCGGGAAGCCGAACACGACGCCTTCCGGAATGCCGTAGGAGCCGTCGGACGGCACGCCCATGGTCACCCACTTGCCGTTGCTGCCCAGCACCCAGTCATGCACGTGATCGATGGCGGCATTGGCAGCCGACGCGGCCGAGGACAGGCCACGGGCGGCGATGATCGCTGCGCCACGCTTGCCGACGGTCGGGATGAAAGTGTTGGCGTTCCATTCCTGGTCGTTGATCAGCTCGGCAACCTTGGCGCCGCCGGTGGTGGCGAAGCGGTAGTCCGGGTACATGGTCGGGCTGTGGTTGCCCCACACGGTGAAGTGCTCGAAGCTCTCCACGGTCTTGCCGGTCTTGGCAGCCAGCTGGCTCAGGGCGCGGTTGTGGTCCAGGCGCAGCATGGCGGTGAAGTTGCGCGGGTTCAGGTCCGGCGCCGACTTCATCGCGATGTAGGCATTGGTGTTGGCCGGGTTGCCGACCACCAGCACCTTCACGTCACGCTTGGCGACGGCGTTCAGCGCCTTGCCCTGCACGGTGAAGATCTTGGCGTTTTCCAGCAGCAGGTCCTTGCGCTCCATGCCCGGGCCGCGCGGACGCGCACCAACCAGCAGGGCCACGTCGACGTCCTTGAACGCCACAAGCGGGTCAGCGGTGGTCACCACGCCGGCCAGCAGCGGGAATGCGCAGTCTTCCAGTTCCATGACCACGCCCTGCAGGGCGGCCTGGGCCTTTTCGTTGTCGATTTCGAGCAACTGCAGGATGACCGGCTGATCCTTGCCCAGCATTTCGCCAGAAGCGATGCGGAACAGCAGTGCATAACCGATATTGCCGGCAGCGCCGGTTACGGCAACACGAACGGGTGCTTTCATGGGGGTTTCCTCTGCTAAGAAGCGGTTGTGGGGGTGAGGCCGGGCCTGCGCAGGCGCGCTGGTCCGGCTGCAATCAGAAACGGCCACCTGGGCAGGTGGCCGTCGAAGTCAATCAGGCGGCGAGGATCTTGTTCCACTCGGCGACGCGGTCGGCCTTGGCGGCCAGCACGGCGTCGGTATCGCCTTCCAGGGTGATCTTGTTGATCGCATCGCCCTGCTGGATCGCGTCAACCACGTCCAAGCCTTCGAGCACCTTGCCAAACACGGTGTGCTTGCCATCGAGCCAATCGGTCTTGATGTGGGTGATGAAGAACTGGCTGCCGTTGGTGTTCGGGCCGGCATTGGCCATGGACAGCACGCCGCGCTCGTGGCGCACGCCGTTCTTGGTTTCATCTTCAAAACGATAGCCCGGGCCACCACGGCCGGAGCCTTCCGGGCAGCCGCCCTGGACCATGAAGTCTGCAATCACGCGGTGGAACGCCAGCCCGTCATAGAAGCCATGCTTCACCAGGTTGACGAAGTTGGCCACGGTCAGCGGTGCCTTGTCGGCATGCAGCTCGACCTTGATCAGGCCGCGGGAGGTGTCGAAATTGGCGATCAGCGACATGGGAAATCCTTTGTAAAGAAGACGACTCTCAATAGCCCGCTAGTTTACACCCGGCTCCGCCCGCGCTGCTGCCCCTTCCCTGCGGCCATTCCGGAGGAAGTATGAATGGGCAATCGGGCGAGTCTGAACGGCAGTTTTCGCACAACCGTGACATAGCGCTATAATGCTGGACTCATTTTCCCCATTTCACGGCACCGGCTGGCCGTCTTTCGCATGTCCATCGAAAATCTTCGCAACATCGCCATCGTCGCCCACGTCGATCATGGCAAGACCACCCTCGTCGACCAGCTGCTCAAGCAGTCCGGCACCCTGTCCGAGCGCACGGTACTCGCCGAGCGCGTGATGGACAGCAACGACCAGGAAAAGGAACGCGGCATCACCATCCTGGCCAAGAACACGGCCATTACCTGGGAAGACAAGAAGACCGGCATCAAAAACCGGATCAACATCGTCGACACCCCGGGACACGCCGACTTCGGCGGCGAGGTGGAGCGCGTGCTGTCGATGGTCGACTCGGTGCTGATCCTGGTTGACGCGATGGACGGCCCGATGCCGCAGACCCGCTTCGTCACCCAGAAGGCCTTCGCGATGGGCTTCAAGCCGATCGTCGTGGTCAACAAGGTCGACCGCCCGGGCGCGCGTCCGGAATGGGTCATCGACCAGGTGTTCGACCTGTTCGACAAGCTCGGTGCCACCAATGAGCAGCTCGACTTCCCGATCGTCTACGCCTCGGGCCTGAACGGCTACGCCGGCTTGGAAGACACCGTCCGCGACGGCGACATGACCCCGCTGTACGAAGCGATCATGAAGTACGTGCCGGTGCCGGAAGTCGAGGCCGACGGCCCGTTCCAGATGCGCATCAGCCAGCTGGACTACAACAATTTCGTGGGCGTGATCGGCATCGGGCGCATCCAGCGCGGCAAGGTCAAGAAGAACCAGGCCGTCGCCGTGATCGACCGTGAAGGCAAGAAGCGCCAGGGCAAGGTCCTGCAGGTGCTGGGCTTCATGGGCCTGGAGCGCATCGAAGTCGAGGAAGCACAGGCTGGCGACATCATCGCCATCTCCGGCATCCAGGAACTGACCATCTCCGACACCGTCTGCGCCCTGGACACCCCGGAAGCGCTGCCGCCGTTGACCGTTGACGAGCCGACCATCTCGATGACCTTCCAGGTCAACAACTCGCCGTTCGCAGGCAACAAGGACCTGTCCGGCGGCAAGTTCCTGACCAGTCGCCAGCTGAAGGAGCGCCTGGAGCGCGAGACCGTGCACAACGTGGCACTGAAGGTCGAGCAGCTTGAAGACGCCGACAAGTTCCTGGTCTCCGGCCGCGGTGAGCTGCACCTGTCGGTGCTGATCGAAACCATGCGTCGCGAAGGCTACGAGCTGGCCGTGTCGCGCCCGGAAGTGATCATCAAGGAAATCGACGGCCAGATGATGGAGCCGATCGAGCAGCTGGTCGTAGATATCGAAGAGCAGCACCAGGGCGGCGTGATGGAAAAGCTGGGCACCCGCAAGGGCCTGCTTGAGAACATGGAGTCCGACGGCAAGGGCCGTGTTCGCCTTGACTTCAAGATCCCGGCGCGTGGCCTGATCGGCTTCCAGAACGAGTTCAAGACCCTGACCCAAGGCTCTGGCCTGCTGTTCCACGTGTTCGACCATTACGGCCCGAAGGAACAGGGCGCCATCGCCAAGCGTCTGAACGGCGTGATGATCGCCAACGCCCCGGGTGCAACCCCGGCCTACTCGCTTGGCCCGCTGCAGGAACGCGGCAAGCTGTTCGCCGCTGAAGGCGACAACGTGTACGAAGGTCAGCTGATCGGTATCCACTCCAAGGACAACGATCTGACCGTCAACGCGATCAAGACCAAGCCGCTGACCAATATGCGCGCTTCGGGCAAGGACGATGCGATCCAGCTGACCCCGGCCATCAAGTTCTCGCTGGAACAGGCCCTGGACTTCATCGACGACGACGAGCTGGTGGAAATCACCCCGAAGGAAATTCGTCTGCGCAAGAAGTTCCTGACCGAAAGCGACCGCAAGAAGGCGTCGCGCGGCGGCTGATTGTCTTGACTGACAACAAGCCCTACAACCCGGATCCGCATGCGCATCCGGGGCTGGCAGCCATCGCGCTGCTGGAAGCGGGAAAGGCCGTACTGGCCTTTCTCGCCGCGGCTGGCCTGGAGATCTCCGGGCCGGCCCCACTCCGCAACATCATCAATGCCCTGATCCACCGCGCAGGCGGTGACCCCGAGAACGGCGCGTTCTCCTCGCTGCTGGGCATGATCACCCCCGATACCGTTCACCTCGGCGCCGCTGTACTGGTCAGCTACGGGCTGCTGCGCCTGCTCGAAGCCTGGGGCCTGTGGCGCGCCAAAGCCTGGGCATCATGGCTAGGCTGCATCTCCGCTGCGCTGTACCTGCCGCTGGATTTCTACGCCATCGTCAAACACCCCGGCTGGGCCTCATGGCTGCTGCTGGCGGTCAACCTGCTGGTCGTCTGGGTACTGGCCCGCGACCTCGGCAAGCGCCACCGCAAGCACTAGTGCTTCACCTGTAGTGGGGGGGGGGGGGCGGGCGCGGGGGGGGGGGGGGGCGGGCCCGGGCCGCCGCGGGGCGGGGCGGGGGCGGGCCGGGCGGTGCGCCCCCCCCCGGGGGGGGTCGGGGCCCACCCGGCTCCCCCCCGTGCCCTTGTTGGGCTCGGCCCTACATCAGCGCATTAGAGCCCCCCCCATTTACACCACGCATAGGGGTAATCCTGCGGTCGTTCGCATATGCCAGCCCGCACTGGGTTATGCAGCAGGTAATTGGCCACACCCAGCAATGATTCATCACGCCTGATTGCGTGGTCGTGGTATCCAGCCTGCCAGATCGAACCCTGAGCGCCGATGGCTCTCGCCGAGCGCGATTTCAGCCGCTGCATGTATGCGCCCAGCGATCCTGTTTGAAGCTGTAGCAGCCAATGCAGGTGATCAGGCATCACTACCCAGGCAAGGCTGCGGGTGATTCCGGCGAGTTCGCAATGATGGAGCGCTTCGATCACCTGCTCGGCGTTCTTGCGATTCGCAAACAGCGGCATTCGCCCAGCTGTCACCGTGGTGATTGAGTAGATGTTATTGGGCAGCGAAAAGCGCCCCAGCCGCAATTTAGGACTCGACATCGCTGCAGCCTGAGGCCGGCGATCCATAAGGTCTGTCAGTGATTCAAGGCCGCAACTGTAGTGGGGGGGGGGGGGGGGGCGGGGGGGTTGTGGGGGAGGACACAGCCCAGCCAGGGGGGGGCGGGGCGGGGGGGGGGTTAAGGGGATGGGCGGAGCACCGGGGGGGGGGGGGGG
>NZ_JBRREG010000163.1:0-5310 GCF_056760155.1 Stenotrophomonas sp. STEN022 | reverse complement strand
CCCCCCCCCCCCCCCCCCCCCCCCCCCCCCCCCCCCCCCCCCCCCCCCCCGGCCCCCCCCCCCCCCCCGGGGGGGCGTTCCCCCCGGGCGGGCCCCCCCCCCCCCGGGGGGGCGCGCCCCTACCCGGGGCTACGGGCTCTGATGCATCGTCCGCACAGGGTTTGTTCATGTCAGCGCCCCGCGATAAACAAATCCCGAATCCCCAATCCCCATTTCCGGCTTTTGCGTTCATGCTATGCAGACACCACCAAACACAGCGTCAGGAGCACACAGGCAATGGGCAAGACCCGGGTTGGCATCATCTTCGGCGGTCGTTCGGCCGAGCACGAGGTCTCGCTGCAGTCGGCGAAGAACATCTTCGATGCGCTGGACAAGGAACGTTTCGACGTCAGCCTGATCGGCGTGGACAAGCAGGGCCTGTGGCACCTGTGCGACGCGGCCGGCTTCCTGCTCAATGCCGATGATCCCAAGCACATCGCGCTGGACACCTCCGGCCCGGTGCTGTCGGTACTGCCCGGCGCGGAGCGCGGCCAGCTGCTGGCCGCCGATGGTCGCGACGTTCCGCAGTTGGATGTGGTGTTCCCGATCGTGCATGGCACCCTCGGCGAAGACGGCACCCTGCAGGGCCTGCTGCGCACCTTGAACCTGCCTTTCGCTGGCCCCGGCGTGCTTGGCGCAGCCGCGGCGATGGACAAGGACATGGCCAAGCGCCTGCTGCGCGATGCCGGCCTGGCGGTGGCGCCGTTTGCCTGCTTCAACCATGTCACCGCTGCACGCGCCGACTACGACGCGCTGGTCGCGCAGCTCGGCCTGCCCTTGTTCGTCAAGCCGGCCAACCAGGGTTCGTCAGTGGGCGTGAGCAAGGTGCGCAACGCCGAGGAGTTCGCCACCGCGATGGCATTGGCCCTGTCGTTCGACCACAAGGTGCTGGTGGAATCGGCGATTGTCGGCCGCGAGATCGAATGCGCGGTGCTGGGCAATGACGTGCCCGAAGCCAGTGTCTGCGGCGAAGTGGTGGTGCATGACGACTTCTACGCCTATGACACCAAGTACATCAGCGCCAGCGGTGCGGAGACCGTGATCCCGGCCGATATCGCTGCCGATGCACAGCAGCGCATCCGCGAGATCGCCGTGCGCGCCTACCAGGCGCTGGACTGCATCGGCATGGCGCGCGTGGACGTGTTCCTCACCGAGGTCGGCGACGTTGTCATCAACGAACTGAACACCCTGCCCGGCTTCACCAAGATCAGCATGTATCCCAAGCTGTGGGGCGCAAGCGGGCTGGGTTATACCGCGCTGATCACGCGCCTGATCGAGCTGGCGCTTGAGCGTCATGCTGCAGACAGGAACCTGCGCAGCTCGATCAGCACGTCGGCCTGATCGAAACTGCTGAAACGACGCGGCCCGCACCCTCCAGGAGGATGCGGGCCGTTCTGTTTCTGGCGTCAGGAGTGATCAGCCTTTCTTGCGGAACATCGACACCACCGCAAGGATCAGGAAGACGACGAACAGGATCCACGCAATATTGCTGGCCGCACCGGCAATGCCACTGAAGCCGAGCACGGCTGCAATGATGGCGATGACGAAGAAAACGACGGCGTAATGCAGCATGGGCTGGGTCCTCGGTTGGAATCAGGGTTCCATCCTCGGCAATCGCCGGTCGCGATACGGTGACAGGAACGTTAGCGCCGCATGATGGCGACGCAGTCCATTCAGGAAGCGGCCGCCAACCGGCGCAGGCCCTCTTCGATGGAGACCTTCGGCACGTAACCGAAATCGCGGCGCGCCGGTTCCATCGAATACCAATGCGGCGTGCACAGCTGCTCGGCGAGGAAGCGGGTCATCGGCGGTTCGCCGGACAGTCGCAGCAGCGGCCACAGCTTTTCGCAGACCGACCCTATGCGGTAGGCAGTCTTGAACGAGATCGATTTCTCCACCCCCGGCGCACCCACCGCTGCAAGCAGGCGGTTGAGCAGTTCGCGCATCGGCAGCGGTTCGCCGTTGGAAATGAAGTAGGCCTTGCCAGCGCAGGCCGCGCCCACCACCAGATGATCGAAGGCATCGAAGTGCGCCTGCGCGGCGTTGTCGATGAAGGTGGTATCGACCTTGTTGTTGCCATCGCCGACGAAACGCAAACGACCGGCGCGGGCACGTTCGGCCAGGCGCGGCACCAGCTGGTTGTCGCCCGGACCCCAGATCAGGCGCGGACGCAGGGCGATGGTGGCCAGATCGGCACCGTTGGCGGCCAGCACTTCCTGCTCGGCGATGGTCTTGGTTGCGGCATACGGCGCCTGGAAGTCCTCCCCGTAAGGCACTTCATCCGCCCCCAGGCCTTCGACCGGATGGGTGGCGCGGTGAGTGACGCTGGGCGTGGAGGTATAGACCAGGCGGCCGATGCCATGCGCCTTGCAGGCGGCAAGCACGTTGCGGGTGCCGACCACATTGGCCTGGAAGTAGCTGTCGTAGCTGCCCCATGCGCCAGCCTTTGCGGCGTTGTGGAAGATGGCATCGACACCGGCGGCGGCGTGATGCACGGCATTGGCATCGGCCAGGTCGCCGCGGATCTGGCCAACGCCAATCTCCTGCAGGGACGGGTAATGCCCGCGATTGAAGCTCAGCACCTGATGGCCGCGTTCGACCAGGCCACGGCACAAGGCCTGACCGAGAAAACCACCACCACCGGTAACCAGAATCTTCATTCGTTTGATCGCTCTGTTGCTGGGCTTCCGCGCCGACGTCGTGCTGCGGCGGAAGCATTGAGATTTGTCCGTCAGTATCGCAGCAGTGGTGTGCGGGTGGATTGTTGATGTTGGTGGCTGAAAGCTTTACCCCTCCCCAGCCCTCCCCTCCGCCTTCGGCGCAAGGGAGGGAGCATGAGCCCCCTCCCCAGCCCTCCCCTTGCCTGCGGCAAAGGGAGGGGGCAACAGCAGCAGCGCTACGGGTGCGTCGAGCAGCCAAGCTTTAGCCCTCCCTTTCGCGCAGCGAAGGGGAGGGTTGGGAGGGGTGCTCTTGCTCTTGCTCGTGTTTCAAGCCTTCCAGTTCAACTCAACTGTGCCTGCGCCCACACCGCCAGCTTCTCGCGCCCGATCTTGGCGTTGTGGCGGATATCCACCGGGAAGCCCGGGTGACGCAGGAAATGTTCGATACCTGCCAAATCTGGATGACGCAGTGCCATGACCCGCAACTGCGTTTCGATTTCAGCGAAGTGCTGATCCGGCAGCGGCTCGTAACACAGCACCGGCACCTGCTGGCCCAACGCACCAACACCCACCAGAGCCGTGCGCCGCACACCTGCTACGGTGTTGAACACCGGCTCCACCTGCTCGGTATACAGCGGCCCTGCCGCTGTCTCGACCCGATGGGTCTTGCGCCCGCAGAACCACAGCCGCCCCTGGGCATCGAACCAACCCACATCGCCCATGCGGTGCACGATGCGCTCGCTGCCGTCGGCCAGCACTTCGCGGATCTTGGCTGCGGCCGTTGCCTGCTGTCGGTTGAAGTAACTGTCGGTGGTGGTCGGGCCAACCACGGTGATTTCGCCCACCTCCCCGGCTGGCAGTTCGCGCGCGCCGCTCCAGTCGGCGATAGGCGCGTCGGTGATGCCAATGATGCGCACGACATTCGGTGCGACCACGCGACCAACGCAGGTGCCCGCACCAGCTTCGGTGGCCTCACGCGTATCGACCAGTTCGCGACCTTCAATCACCGCTACCGGCAGGCATTCGGTGGCGCCGTAGGGCGTCCAGAACTGGCCGTCCTCCGGCATCAGCGAACGAATCTTCGACACGATCTCCGGCGGCACCGGTGCGCCGGCCGAGGTGGCGCGGGTCACCGTTGGCAGCGGCTGGCCGTGTTCGGCCAGTACCCGCATCAGCGCCGGCGAACCAAACAACTGGGTCACGCCGAAACGGGCGATGGCATCGTGCAGCTTGCGCGGATCGGCGCTACCCGGCCGGGTCGGGTCCATGTCCGGGATCACCGAGGTCAGGCCCAGCGCCGGGTCGAACAGGGCGAACGGCGGGAAGGTCGGCAGGTCGATGCCACCGGGCTGCATGCCGAAGGCATTGCGCAGCAGTTCCACCTGGCCAACAAAATGCCGATGCCGGTAGACCACGCCCTTGGGCACGCCGGTGGAGCCGCTGGTGAAGAGAATCGCGGCCACATCGTCCGGCGCGGTGGCGGCCAGCTGGCTGCCCGCACCTGCGCCATCGGCCTCGATCTTCGCCAGGGTGATGCCGCCCCAACCCCAGCGACGACCGACGGTGATCTTGACCTTGGCCGCCCTGGCCCAGCCCAGCAGAACCCGCGCAAACTGCGCCAAGGGGATGCCGATGAAGGCCTGCGGCTGTGCTTCATCCAGGCACTGCTTCAGCGCGCGCTTATCAATGCCCGGGTCGACCAGCACCGGCACCGCGCCGATTTTGAACAGGGCGAACATCAACAGGAAGAACTCCGGCCCGGGCCGCACCATCACCACCGCGCGCACTCCACGGCCGATGCCGTTGGCCGCCAGGCCAGCGGCAATGGCGTCGCTGCGGGCGTCCAGCGTGCGGTAATCCAGGGTCACGTCGTAGGCGGCCATGCCATTGGCGGCGGGCTTGCCGGGGCAACGGATGGCGATCTGGTCGGGCCGTTCACGCGCCAGCTCAGGCAGGCGCGCGGCGATATTGCAGGTTTCGTTCATCTTCCTATTGTCGCCAATGCAGAAAAATCTTGCGCGCAGGCCGTCACCGTGGAAAATTTCGCACCTTCCTTTTGTCCTATTCCTGCTGCCAAGGCCGGTATCCCATGCCCCATCCCTGCCTGACCTGCGGTGCCTGCTGCACCCAATACCGTGTTGCCTTCCACTGGATGGAATCGGACGAAGTCACCGAAGGCGGCGTGCCCCACCAGCTGACCCAGCGCCTGGACCCGCACCGGCTGTGCATGCAGGGCACCTACTCGGACCCGATCCGCTGCGTGGCCCTGGACTCGGAGATCGGCGTGTACTCACGCTGCACCATCCACCCCAACCGGCCCAGCGTGTGCCGCGAGGTGGACGCCTCCTGGGAATACGGCAAGGCCAGCTCGCAGTGCGACCGCGCGCGCGTCGCCCACGGCATGGAGCCATTGACCCTGGCCGATTGGCGCTGGCGCGATGATGCCGACAACGACGACGATCATCCGGACGACAACGGCAACAGCCCGTCCTCTCCGCCGAATACGCCGATTGCGGCTTGAGGATGTGGAGTGGTGACAACCCCACCGCCCCGGAAAGCACACCGAACACCCCGCAACCCCCCCCCAAAAACCCCGAGGTAAGCCCCCCCC
>NZ_JBRREG010000162.1:0-5323 GCF_056760155.1 Stenotrophomonas sp. STEN022 | reverse complement strand
ATGCTCGGCAGGGGCCTTATCGTAAATCCTGCTGCCGAGCATGGCTCGGCACTACAGGTGGGCTCTACCGGTAAAGCCTCTGCCGAGCATGGCTCGGCACTACAGGTGAGGCTTTAACGGGAAAGCCCCTTGCCGAGCATGGCTCGGCGCTACAGTTGAAGCGTTCCCGCCTTGGGGAAAGCAATCAGAGAAACAGATCCGGCATCAGCGGACGCGACGGGTCCACCGCATAACCCGACAGATCAGTGATGCCCGCCTCCGCCAGTACTTCGTCATCCAACAGGAACTGCCCGCTGAAGCCAGCCGCGGTACGGGTCAGCACAGCGTGCGCGGCGTCGGCCATGATCTCCGGCTTGCGGCAGCCGCCCACATCCACGCCCGGAATCATGTTGATCGCGTCGGTGGCGATCACCGTGCGCGGCCACAGCGCATTGACTGCAACGCCTTGACGACCAAACTCAGCCGCCAGGCCCAGGGTGACGAAGCTCATCCCCATCTTGGCCAGCGTGTAGCCGGTATGCGGGCCCCACCACTTCGGGTCGAGGCTGGGCGGCGGCGCAAGGGTGAGGATGTGCGGGTTCGGCGCCTGCAGCAGATGCGGCAGGCAGGCCTGTGCGCACAGGAAGCTGCCGCGTGAATTGACCTGCTGCATCAGGTCGAAGCGCTTCATCGGCGTATCCAGTGTGCCGCGCAACCAGATCGCCGAGGCGTTGTTGACCAGGATGTCGATGCCACCAAAGGTATCCACGGTTGCAGCCACTGCCGCATTGACCTGGTCTTCTTCGCGGATGTCGCACTTCAGCGCCAGACCCTGTCCGCCAGCGGCGTTGACGGCCTCGGCAGCAGTATGGATGGTGCCCGGCAGCTTGGGATTGGCGACCGCCGATTTGGCGGCGATGGCGACGTTGGCGCCATCGCGTGCAGCACGCAGGGCGATGGCCAGACCGATGCCGCGCGAGGCACCGGTGATGAAAAGGGTCTTGCCTTGCAGGCTGCTCATGCGCACTCCGGGACCGGTAAGAAAGCAAACCGCATTATGCCGATACCAGCACCCACGCACAGTCCTGCGGTTTGCTGAAGGTTCGACACTCAGGGTTCATATGTCTTGCCGATACTGGTGCGATATCGCGCAAGGACTCCCGATGAAAACACTGTACCTGTCTGCTCCGCTGCTGCTCGCCCTTGGGCTTGTGGCCTGCCAGAAGCCACATTCCGCTACCGAAGTACCTGCGGCCAAAATTGATGGCGATGTCACCGCGCAGACCACTGGCCTGGGCGAACAAGCCGCCCGAATCGGTCCCGACTCAGTATGGACAGGCTCGACCGAGTCCTGTCGTACCGACGCAGCAGCCGACAACTGCCTGCTGCAGGTGATGCGCAGCAGCGGTGCTTCGCCGGCGGCGTTGACAGCTGCCAGCACCTTGTCCGCGCAAGGCAAGCCCGGCTATGTCAGCGCATGGCGCGACGTCGAAGGCATCGGCGTGGCTACGCTGGAATTCCCGTTCCGCGCCAATACCAACGAAGGCACCTGGCTGGTGGATGCCAATGGTCAAGCCATCGACGTGGACGAAGAAGTGCTGGATGACACGGCACGCGGCTCGGATGCCTACAAAGCGTTCGCCAGCAGACACCCCGACTCCGGCCCGTTCGCACCTGCGCTGGCTGCCGGCACTGAAGCGCTACCCGATGGCGGTGTGCGCCTGCGGTTCACCACGCCACTGCGCAGTTGCCATGCCTGTGCCGACGATGGGCAGGTGACCATCGGATACGACTTCGACAGCAAGCGCAGCTTCAAAGGCAAGCAGTTGATCGAACTGCGCTGAATCTACGCGGATCAGCCGTTATTGCAGCGCCAGCACTGCACTCGGCGCGGGCTCTGCAACTCAATCCCGTCCGGGCGTCACCATGCGCCGCGCATAGCGCTCCAGCAGGCGCGGCACGATGAGCCGGTGCAACGGCGCCACCGGCACCATGTACAGTCGGCCGAACGGCCTGTGCAGGTGAACCACGGTGCTCACCTGCAGCTGGCAGCTGTCATGGCCGGGGCCAAGCTCTACTGACAGTTCGACGCGCAGATGACGGTCGCTATCGCCCAGTACCACGCCATCGGCCATCAGCGCCCGCACGGTGAATATCCCGAGCCTGTCGCCAACCACCAGCCCTTCCGGTGCATGCACCGGCACGCTGCGGATCGCGCCCAGGTGCTTCATTCCCAGCAGACGCATTCCGGCATTGCGCAGCCGCATCAGGCCATCGAACCAGGCCGGCACCTGCCGGGCGATATCCAGATAGGCCTGTACGGCACTGTCCGGCCGGCGTACCAGGTTGATCCGCGAGGCATGTGCGAAATGACTGCCTGGCAGCCGCGGGTGCAGCAACGCGTCGGCGGTGATCCCGACCTCGCGTGCCCGCACACCACTGCTCAAGGCTTTGGCCCCTGCCCTTCGTTATCTTCCCAATGCAGGATACGGCGGGTGACGAAGCGGTAGACCGGCTTGCCGGTGGCAAACCACAACTCGCGGACCCACGAGTGCCGCTTGAGCAGGCGCAGCTCCACCGGCGTCAGCGCCTGCCGGCAGTACATGCGCTTGTGCTTGAGCAGATGGCGCAGGTCTTCGCGGGCCAGCAAGCGCATCCAGCGTGAGCGCGGGTTGCCACATACCGCCAGCTGGAAGTCGATCAGCGCCGGCGAGCCGTCCTCACGCACCAGCCAGTTCGCTTCCTTGGCCAGGTCGTTGTGGGCGATGCCGTGCCGGTGCACGCGTTGCAGCAGGCGCCGCGCGGCACGGAAGTACGCCAGGTCACCATGCGGCGGACGCTGATACATGGCCGCGCCCTCCATATAGCTGCGGTCCAGCCAGTGCCCATCCCAGGCCAGCAGCCGCGGCGTCGCCTCCATGCCATCGAGCTTGGCCAGCGCGCGGGCTTCGCGCCGCGCCAGCCACCAGGCAGGCAGACGCAACCACAAGGGCGTCGCGCCCAGGTCGCGGCGCACGAAGCGCCCTTGCGGGCTTTCGATCAACAGGATTCGTCCGAAGCTGTCAGCTTTCAGCGCGGTGACAGGTTCGCGGGCAAAGTCAGTCATGCCAGCATTCTAGTCGCCCGCGCGCCATTCACTGAGCGCCATCGCAGGTGAACGAGCACACCAGCGATCCACTGAACCTCTGCCGCTGCCATCGGTCTGACTCGGGCTTCCCTTTATAATCGGCCGATGAATTCTTCCTGGATCGACGCCACGCTTGCGTGGATCGCCGCCAATCCCGTCCTTGCTGGCCTGGCGATCTTCGCCATCGCCTTCTGCGATGCCGTGATCATTCTCGGCGCCATCGTGCCGGCATTGCCGCTGATGATCGCGGTAGGTGTATTGATCGGCATGGGCGAGTTGTCCGGCCCGTATGCGGTGATATGCGCCACCTTGGGTGCCTTTGCCGGCGACGGCTTGAGCTATTGGGTGGGCCGCCGCTGGGGTGACCGCCTGCGTGGCGTGTGGCCGTTCAGCCGTTACCCACAGCTGCTGGACCGTGGCGAAGTCATGTTCCGCCGCAATGCCTTCAAGAGCATCCTGATCGCCCGCTACGTGGGTGCGATCCGGCCATTTGTCCCGGCCATCGCCGGCATGGCGAATATGCGCTTCACCAGCTACCTCAAGGCCAGTGGCCTGGCCTGCCTGTCCTGGGCGATCCTGTTCCTGCTGCCTGGCTGGGCGCTCGGCCAGGCCTATGATGCGGTGGCCGCAGTTGCCGGCCGCCTGTTCTTGGTGGTTGCCTTGTTGGGCACCCTGCTGGGCCTGGTCTGGGCAATCGTGCTCTATAGCTACCGCTGGTCGGCGACACGCATGGATGGCTGGCTGGCACGTCTGCTCGCCTGGTCGCACCGCCACCCGCGCTTCATCGGCCACTCGCTGAGTGATCTGTTCGACCCCAAACGCCGCGAGTCGGTGCCGCTGGCCATGCTTGCGCTGATGCTACTGGTGCTGGGCTGGGGCTGGTTTGCACTGTTGATGGTGGTGGTCGGCCACGGCGAGCCGCTGGCCTTGGACCTGGCCGTGCACCGTTTGATGCTGGCCCTGCGCAATCCGCTAGCCGACTACCCGATGGCCGCGCTGGCTTCGCTGGGCGACTGGCAGGTGCTGTTGCCCGCCATCGCTGCAGGCATGGGTTACCTGGCCTGGCGGCGGCGCTGGATGGCGGTCTTCCATTGGCTGGCGGCGCTGGCCTTCGGCCTGGCACTGACCAAGCTGCTGGGTGCCACCGTCGACGTGGTGCGACCTCCGGCCGCCAGCAGCGGCTTTGGCTTCCCGTCGGTGGCGGTGACCATGGCCACCATCACCTTCGGCTTCTTTGCCGTGCTGATCGGCCGCGAACTGCCGGGGCGTACCCGCGTCTGGCCCTACCTGCTGTCCGGCGCGGTGGTCACGGTGATTGGCTTTGCCCGCATCTATCTGGGTGCGCACTGGCTCAGCGACGTGATCGGCGGCATGTTGTTCGGCGTGTTCTGGCTGCTGGTGTTGGGCGTGGCCTATCGCCGCCGCTTCAACCGCTCGTTCTGGGTCAAGCCGGTGGCATGGCTGTTCTATGGCGTATTCGTGATTGCCGGGCTTTGGTATGCGCCGCGCAATGTGCCAGCCAAGCTGGCCAAGTTCGAGCCTGCGGCAGCTAGCATCGTGCAGATGGACGCCTCGCATTGGTGGCAGGACGGTTGGCACCAGCTGCCCGCGCGCCGCAACGATTTCGACGACGATCAGCGCTGGCCGCTGGACGTACAGGTTGCTGGCCCGTTGCCGGCCCTGCAGCAGCAGCTCGAACGCAATGGCTGGACCCGGCAGACCCAGGCTGGCTGGCAGCAGGCACTGATGATGCTGGACATGAAGGCCACACCGCAGCAGGTGCCGGTACTGCCGGCAACGCTGGATACCAACGTCGAGGCGCTGTTGATGCTGCATCCGGGCGCGCGTCCGGATGAAATCCATGCACTGCGGCTGTGGCCGTCCACCGTCCAACTGCAACCTGGGCAAGCACCGGTATGGCTGGGCAGCGCTCAGACCCTGCGTTACCAGCGGCACCTGAAACTGTTCGGCATGTGGCGGCCGTTGCGCGGCGTTGACCCGGCGCTGGACACGCTCAAGCAATCGCTGGATGGCCTGCAAACCCAGCAACAGGTGCAGCCGGAGACGGGTTTGCCGTTGTTGATGATCCGCGCCGAGCCAACACCGTAAGGACGCAGTAGTGGGGGGGGGGGGGGGGGGGGCCGCCGGGCGGGGGCGGGCGCGCACCACCCAACCCACCCGCCCCCAACCCCAAGGCACCCGCAGCACACGAGAGAC
>NZ_JBRREG010000161.1:0-5573 GCF_056760155.1 Stenotrophomonas sp. STEN022 | reverse complement strand
TTCTTTGTCGGCGCCCGCGGGTAATTTTTGTTGTTGGGTGTTTGTTCCGCCGCCGCGCGGCCCGGGCCCCGCGCCTCCTGCCTTACTTGCGCAGCGATTTGCCCTTGCTGGGTGTTGCCGGTGCGTCGGCGTCTTCTTCGTTGTCGAGGTCTTCGGCGGCACGCATCAGCTGCGCGCCAAGGCCGGCCATTGCCCAGTTGGTGGTCTCGTAGACATCGCAGGCCACATGGGTGCCCTTGCCGTCGCGCTTGCAGATGGACAGCAGCTTGCCGGGGATGTCTTCGTCGCCGGTGTTCTCGTAGACGCCGCGCAGGTTCTCACAGCCAACGCGCACACCGGCCTGGCACAGTTTCTGGTATGCCGGCGCAGCGGCCTGCCAGTCGCCGGCCAGCGCATGGCGGTGGCCGAGGGTATTGCAGCCCTGCAGCTTGCCGCTGTCGCAGCAGGCCTGCGGGTCACTGCCAAGCGGGCAATCCTGCGGCAGCGGCAGTTCGACGAATACCTTGGGCGCGCTGCACTGATTGTTGCCGCCAGTGCGTTGGTAGACGGCATAGCGGTTCCAGCTGTCGATGCCGAGCAGGCCGCCGTTGCGCAGTGGCTTGAGCACGAAGTCGCCGCCCTTGTCGTGGCGGATATGGACGGCGCCATCCTGCAGGCGTGCGCGCAGTTCGCTGCCCATGCCCATCGTGACCAGGCCATCGTTGCCGAAACCGAGCTCATCCATCAGTCCGGTGCTGGCCTTGTAGTCGCCGCAGGGCAGGCTGCTGGCGGGGCCGACATCAAGGTCGGTGGCGCTCAGTGCAGCCAGGCTTTTTGCACGCTTGCAGGTCATCTCGTCGGCACCGGCCTTGCAGGCCAGCTGCAGTGCTTCGCGCGCGGGCAGGTAGCGCCCGGCATCCCAATGTGCATCGGCGACCTCGCTGCAGAAGCCAGCGTCCGGATGGCTGCGGCACAGCTGCAGCAGTTCGTTCAAGCGTGGCTCGGCGAGGACCGCGGTGTTGCTGCTCAAGGCGCCGGCCAGCGCCTTGGCCATGGCGATACCCAGCACTTCCTTGGCTGCGGCCAGGCAGGCCGCTTCGTTGTACTGCGGGTTGCCTTCCTTGCAGACCGCAGGCTCTTCCAGATCCGGGTCTGGCGTTGCCGCCTGTTGCGCGGCCTGGGCCTCATCGCGGTAGCTGGACAGCAGGCGTTCGCAGGCGAAGGGCAGGTCTTCCTGGCACCACTGGCGCAGCTGCTGCGGCGTCGCCGAGCTGGCGTTCTCGATGCAGCTGTCGATATCGGCACGGCAGCTGTTCGCGGCGGGCGTAGCTGCGGTTTTGCAGCTGCTGCTTGAATCAAGCACGTAGTCGCCGAGGCTGCCGGTGATGCGCTTGCCGTCGCGGCTGAGGCTGTACTCGGTGCTGAAGCCATTGGATACGTCGGCGGCATGCAGGGTATTGCCCTGCTGGCGGATCACGTACTGCGTCGGCGCCAGGCCTTCATAGCGCATCGACGCCTGGCTGCTGCTTTCAACCACGAAGCGGGCCGAGCCCTCTTCTGCGGTATAGCTGCCACAGCTCAGGGTGGCAGCAGCGGCCGGCAGCGCGCTCAGCGCGAGCAAGCCGCCGGCGAGGGCGGAGAGGTAACGTGGGAGGGACATGCAAACTCCGGGGGACTCAACGAAACAGGGCGCGAACGTCGGGGCGACGCAGCTTGATCACCAACCACGCATGCAGCACGGCCAGTGCCAAGGCGGTAACGCCGCCGGTGATCAGCGAGGTCCACAGGCCGACACGCAGTTGCACACGCATCTCCAGACCTTGTGGAGAATTGAGGTAGTCGGCAGGCACCATCGCCTGCATGCTCTCGAACATGCCGTGGATCAGCGGCAGGAAGGCGAAGTTGGCCAGGGCCACCAGCACCAGGAAGACGATGAAGCCGATCCGGCCCCATTCGCGGTGCCTGAGCAAAGCCCATGACACCGCGAGGAACGCGATCGACAGCAGCAGGCCCAATACGCTCAGCGAGATGGCGTGTTCACCGAGCCAGATCACTCCAGCCGGCACCGGCAATCCTTCGTTCTGCATCGCAGCGATGATGTCCATGCGGCCCATCAGTGCCACAACCAGCAGTTGCAGCAGGCTCCAGGCGACGGCCACGGCAGACATCAGCAATGACAGTTTGGCGGTGACGGCGATGAAAGACGCAGCTGCGGAGGGCGCGGCCGGGATTGGTGGGAGCTGGGGTGGGTTCACGATGGTCCGCTACGGATGTGTTGGTGGGTCGTTGCAGGGTTCAGTCGGCTTTCTCTGAGGAGAGCAGCGCGGCACACGCCGCAGGCAGAACGTGCAGGGCGCTCAGCGGTGCCAGCTTCACGCCATGCGGCGGCTGCAGCGGTATCCACGCCAGCTCGGCAATTTCGGCCCGCACCTGCGGCACGCCGGTGATGCGTACCAGGAAGGACTCGCCCTGCACACGGCGGCCGGGTTCGTTGACCGCGATATCTTCGAAGCTGCCAAGTGCTACCGCACTGCTGCCGTCGACCTGCACACCGAGCTCTTCGTGCAGCTCGCGCGCCAGGGTCTGCAATGCGTCCTCACCGGGCTCGCGCTTGCCGCCGGGCTGGATGAAGGTATCCGAGCCGTGTTTGCGCACGACCAGCACACGTTGCTGCGGATCGAGGATGACGGCGGTGACGATGCGGATGGGGTTTTCTGCGGTGGACATGTGCTTCCAGCGGGTAGGGCTCCGTGAGGGGAATGGTACTGGAGGCTTGGGTGGTGGTGGGGTGCTACGTAGGCAGGAGCGGGATCAAGATCAAGATCAAGAGCACCCCTCCCCAGCCCTCCCCTGCGCGTTGCGCAAGGGCGGGGGCAAGCCTCACCCACAAACAACAAGGGCGCCTCGCGGCGCCCTTGTTGATGCTTACTTCAGCTCCTGCTCGAACAGCTTGAGGATGCGCTTGTACTGATCCAGCCAGGAATCGGCACGCGTATAGCCGTGGCGTTCCAGCGGGTAGGGCGCGATCGACCAGTTGTCCTTGTGCAGCTCGATCAGCTTCTGCGTCATGTTGACCGAGTCCTGGAAGAACACGTTGTCATCCATCATGCCGTGCGCGATCAGCAGGTTGTCCTGCAGGCCTTCGGCATATTCGATCGGCGAGGAGATGCGGTAAGCCTCCGGATCGATGTCGGGGGTGTTGAGGATGTTGGCGGTGTAGGCGTGGTTGTACTGGTGCCAGTCACCGACCGGGCGCAGCGCGGCACCGGCCTTGAACGTGCCCGGCGAGCGGAACAGCGCCATATAGGTCATGAAGCCGCCATACGAGCCGCCGTAGATGCCGGCGCGGGCACGGTCGCCCTGCTTGGTCTCAACCAGCCAGTCCAGGCCGTCCAGGTAATCCTCCAGCTCCGGATGGCCCATGTTGCGGTAGATGGCGGTACGCCAGTTGCGGCCATAGCCTTCGCTGCCGCGGTAGTCCATGTCCAGCACGATGTAACCCTTCTGCACCAGCAGGTTGTGGAACATCTGCTCGCGGAAGTAGTTGGAATAACGTGCATGCACGTTCTGCAGGTAGCCGGCGCCGTGCACGAACATGGCGATCGGGTATTGCTTGCCCGGTTCGAGCTTGTCCGGGCCGTAGTACTTGGCCCAGACATGGCCGGCGCCGTGCTTGGACGGCACCTGCACCATCTGCGGCTGCACCCACTCGCGTGCCTTGAATTCGGCGCTGCGGGTATCGGTCAGCTTGAGTGCTTCGCCGCCGCTGACCGGCAGCACCGCAACCTGCGCAGGCAGGTAGGGCGCGGAGTAACGGACCAGCAGCTGCTGGCCATCCGGCGACAGGCTGAAATCCTCCACACCGTCGAGCGCGGTCACTTCACGCACGGCACCGCCGTTGGCGTTGACGTTGCAGACTTCGTAATCGCCCGGCCACTTCTGGTTGCAGACGAAGTAGAAGCTGTTGCCGTCGGCGCTGACCACCGGCGCCGAGGTTTCCCAGTTGCCGGAGGTGATGGCCTTGGGTTTGGCGCTGCCACTCTGCGTGTACAGGTGCGAATAGCCGGATTCCTCGGACAACAGCCACAGGGTGCGGCCGTCCGGCATCCAACCGTAATCGTTGAAGGCCCAGTTGATCCAGCCGCCATCGGTCAGCCGGTGGCGACTCTCCAGGCGTGCGCTGGTGGCGCTGGTGGTGGCGATCCAGCGGTCCTTGTTGTCGTTGGCGCGCAGCATCAGTGCGGCCTGGCTGCCGTCTGCATTCCAGCGGATGCCGCCGCCCATGAAGTCGCTCATCAGTTCCAGCGGACGATTGCCCTTCTGCGCGTCCTTGCCTGCCTTGCGGCGCAGCTCGGCCAGCGGATCGGTGGCGATGCCGGGCAGGTTGTCCAGCGACAGCGCTTCGACCTTGCCGGTGGCTGCATCGGCCAGCCAGAACGCATGCGGTTCGGGATTGTTGCGGCCAACGCGGGTGCGGGTGTCCTCGGCTTCTTCGTAGCCGGACTCGGTGACGTACAGCGGCATCTTGCCGCCGCGGCCTTCCTCGTAACCCTTGGGCTTGGTCACCACGATCAGGTGGCGGGCATCGGGCGACAGTGCGCTGTCGACGATCTCGACAGCGGCGCCGAGGAAGATTGGTGCCGGTGCACGGGTCGGATCGGCCTGGCGCCAACGCTCGCCCTGCTCACGCAGCTCCTCGCGCTGGGCACGGTCGGTGCGCAGGGTGGACAGGGTGCGCATCTGCTGGTCGCGCAGCACGTCGGCCTTGGGCGCGTCGGCCGGGTTCTTGTCGGCCTTCAGCTGGGCGACCTGGCTGGTGACGTTGTTGCGCGGATTCCAGTGGAACCAGTTGTTGCCCACTTCCCAGATCACGCCGCCATCGTTGGCGAAATTGACGCCGCTGGCGCGCTCGTTGCTGCGGGTCAGCTGGGTCAGCGTGCCGTTGCGCAGGTCGCGCACGAACACGTCGCCGTTGCGGACGAAGGCCATGCGCTGGCGGCTGCCGTCATAGACGCGGTCGGCCGCATCGAGGGTGCCGCGCTGGTCATCGGCGACCTGCTGGCCAACGCCACCACTCACCGGCAGGCGGAAGCTGTCACGTACCGCGCTGCCCTGGCGCTTGAGCGTGTATTCGACCTGCTGGCCGTTCCACGACCACCAGGCCGATTCCACCGGCGGCCCGATCCAGTCCGGGTTGGCCATGGCCTGCTCGATGGTGATCGGCGTGGGCGCGGCATGGGCGTTGCCGAAAGCGGTCAACAACAGCAGGGACAGGGGCAGCAGCTTGGGCATCATTCGGCACCGGTGAAAGAGAACCGCGCAAGCGTAGCAGCAGGCCAACGCGGCGGGCTGGGCCACAGGTCATGGAGGCAGGGTTCGGCGGCTGAGCTGCCGGAATCGGCAATGTTTCAGCCGCCCGGATAGCTGGAACAGAAGCGTAGTGCCGAGCCATGCTCGGCAGAGGCTTTACCGGTAATGCCCTGGCCGAGCATGGCTTGTATGTTCCTCCCGGCTCCTACGCGGTATGTAGGAGCCAGGGTGGAGGGACCGTCAACATGATATCTGCGGATAGCAGCCGACAGACGAGCCGAGCG
>NZ_JBRREG010000160.1:0-6057 GCF_056760155.1 Stenotrophomonas sp. STEN022 | reverse complement strand
TGCTCGGCAGGGGCTCTACCGGTAAGGCTTCTGCCGAGCATGGCTCGGCACTACGCTCCCTCCCTTGCGCCGCAGGCGTAGGGGAGGGTTGGGGAGGGGTTGGCTTTTGAAGCATTGCCGATAAAGCCTCTGCCGAGCATAGCTCGGCACTACAGGTGGGGCTATACCGGTAAGGCCGCTGCCGAGCATGGCTCGGCAGTACGATGTCTGGTTTATTGTCAGCTTCGCGGCTTACGCCGCTCCTACAACACGGGGACGCTTCATGCCTGCAGCATTGCCTGTCTACATGCCTTGGTTGATGACGGCTGGTTTCGGTTGGTTGTATTACCGGCGCATCCGTCGCCATTTCGGATGGCAACCGTGGCGGCCGGTTCGCAATGGCATCCGCATCGGCATCCTGTCGTTGGTGAGTGCTGCGCTGGTAGCTGCGGCGATATATATCCCGCATGTCGCGTGGGGAATTGTTGCCGGCGCAGTCGCCGGGCTTGGACTGGGCGTGTTCGCACTCAAACACACGTTGATCAGTCCACGCGATGGGCGTGCCGGCTATACGCCGAATCCGTGGATCGGCGGTGGCTTGGCGTTGTTGCTGGTCGGACGTTTGGCCTGGCGCTGGTATGGCGGTGCTTTCAGCCAGGGCATGGGGCCGGGCATGGGCAACGCCAGTCCGTTGACCTTGGCGTTGGCGGCGGCCTTGATCAGCTATGGCCTGGTGCAGGCGATAGGTTTGGCGATACGCCTGCGCTGATGTAGGTAGTGCCGAGCCATGCTCGGCAAGGGGCATTGCCGATAAGGCATCTGCCGAGCATGGCTCGGCACTACAGGTGGGCTTTACCAGCAAAGCCCCTGCCGAGCATGGCTCGGCACTACAGGGGCCTGAAGCTTTAGCCTGCTTTCGGCGTCAGCTTCAACAGCTTTGCGTTGGCGCCATCTTCCAGTAGCCACAGCGCGCCGTCCGGGCCTTGCTCCACTTCGCGGATGCGGTTGCCCATGTCAAAGCGCTCGGCTTCGCGGGCCTTGTCGCCATCAAAGGCGACGCGCACCAGCGACTTTGACGACAGTCCGCCAATGAAGCCGCTGCCCTGCCACTGCGGGAACTGCTTGCCGTTGTAGATGATGAAGCCGGCCGGCGAGATCACCTGGCGCCAGGTCACCACCGGGGCGATGAACTCCGGGCGGGTGTCGTGATCGGGAATCGGGCGGCCGTCGTAATGATCGCCATTGGAGACGATCGGGTAGCCGTAGTTGCCGCCGCGCTGGATCAGGTTCAGCTCGTCGCCGCCCTTCGGGCCCATTTCGTGTTCCCACAGCTTGCCGTTGCCGTCGAAGGCTAGACCCAGCACGCTGCGGTGGCCCAGCGACCATACCTGGTCAGCCGGTGAGCCCTGTGCCACGAACGGGTTGTCGGCCGGCACGCTGCCATCGTCGTTGAGGCGGATGATCTTGCCTAGGTTGGTCTTCATGTCCTGCGCCGGGTCGAACTTCTGCCGCTCGCTGGAGCTGATCCACAACTTGCCATCCGGGCCGAAGGCGAGGCGATGGCCGTAGTGGCCGCGGCCGGTGACCTTGGGCGTCTGCCGCCAGATCACCTGCGCATCGCTCAACGTGCCACTGCCATCGGCGTTCAATACCAGCTTGGCGCGGGCGACGGCGGCACCACGGGTGTCGTCCTCGCCGTCTTCGGCGTAGCTGTAATAGACCAAGCCATTGCTGGCGAACTGCGGATGGGCCAGCACGTCACCAAAGCCACCCTGGCCGCCGTAGGCCACGGTCGGGACGCCGCCGATGTTGCCGCGCTTGCCGCTGGCCGGGTCGAAGTGGACCAGTTTGCCGTCCTTTTCGGTGATCAGCAGGCTGCCATCGGGCAGGAAGGTCATGGCCCAGGGCTCGTTGAAGCGGGCTGCCTCGGTGGCGGTGAACGGCCATTGCGCTGCCTTTACTGCGGCCTCTGCGGCCGGGTCGGGATCAGCGGCGCAGGCGCTGGTGAACAGGGCGGGGGCCAGGGCCAGGCTCATGCTGAGCAGGAGGGTACGGGGCATGGAGGTCTCCGGGTGCGGGATGCGATACCAGTGCAGGGTTGTACACCATGGCGGCCGATGCTGTCCGTTCGGGGGATGGGAGTGGCGCGCGGAATCGCTTACCGTAGCCGCCGAGCGCCCGTGGAACTGGGCCCCCTGCATCCACCAAAAAAGGAGTTTTCATGATCAAACAACAGATCAATCGCCCCTCCGCCGCGTTCATCGCGTCCGCATGGACGGCATTGTTGCTGGGGGCGGTGGCGTACCTGGTTGGCCTATTCAACGCCGAGATGCTGCTCAATGAAAAGGGCTATTACCTGACCCTGCTGCTGTTTGGCTTGTTCTCGGCGGTTTCGCTGCAGAAGAGCGTGCGCGACCGCCTGGAGGGCATCCCGGTAAGCAGCCTGTATTACAGCCTGTGCTGGTTTGCGCTGCTGTGCGCGTTGTTGCTGCTGTTGGTTGGCCTATGGAACGCGACTCTGCTGCTCAGCGAGAAGGGTTTCTACGGCATGTCGTTCGCGTTGTCGCTGTTCGGTGCTGTCGCCGTGCAGAAGAACACCCGCGACGTGATGGCGGCCGACGCTGCCTACGGCACGCCGCCGCTGCCGCCGCAGGAATGATGGAGCACCACTCCCGCCGATGGCGGGAGTGGTTGCAGGCAATCAGCTGTCGCTGGTCTGGTCCTGCTCCGGATGCTGGGCCATGTGCCGGGCGACGATGCCGGTTGCGGTGACGCCGCCAGTCGCGTTGCCGATGGTGCAGAACACATCGGGAATGGTATCCACCGCCAGCAACACGCCCAGCGGTTCCACCGGCAGGCCCAGGCTCTGGGTGATCGGCATGTTGTTGGTCATGAAGTTGGCTTGGCCGGGCAGGCCAGTCGAGCCCATGCTGATCGCCGCCGCCAACAGCACCGCCACTGCATATTGCGAGGCATGCACGTCGATGCCGTACAGCCAGGCGATGAAGCTGGCCACGGCGATGTACTGCGCCGGGCTGGTGATGCGGAACAGCGACACCGCCATTGGCAGCACCAGCGAGGTTAGTGCCGCCGGGTAGCCAAGGCGGTTGCGCGCGCTGTCGATCATGGCCGGCAACGATGCCAGCGAGGACTGCGTGCTGCCGGCAATCACCTGTACCGGCACCAGTGCCCGGGCAAAGCGGCCGAACGGTTCGCCAGCAGCGAAGCGGGCAACCAGGTACAGCAGCAGGGTGATCAGGATGTAGATCACGCACATCAGCACGATGTAATAGCCCAGCACGCCGATGATGCTCATCCCAACTTCGGCGCAGACCACGAACACCAGCGCGAACACGCCTACCGGTGCGGCCCACAGCACCCAGCGCACGATGGTGATCATGGTGTCGGCGATGATGCGGATGATGTCCAGGATGCGGTCGCGGCGCTCCGGCTCCTGCCGGCTCAGCGCAAAGCCGAAGAACATGGCAAAGGCCACCAGCGGCAACATCGCACTGGAGGCGGCGGCAGCCAGCGCGTTGCTGGGAATCAGCGAGCTGATCCACTGCGCGGCACTCAACGGCGTGGCTGCGGTTGCCGGCGAACGTAGTGCATCGCGGAAGGCCTGGATGTTGTCTGCATCGCGCGGCAGCAGGTCCAGCAGGAACGGGGTGATGACGGCCGAGAACGCCGCCGAGCCAACCAGCAGGATCAGGAACACGATGATCGCATTGCGCGCCGTGCGTCCCGATGCCGCCGCATTGCTGGCGGTATTGACGCCAACGATGACCAGCGCGGTAACCAGCGGTACCACCGTCATCTGCAGGGCATTGAGCCAGAGCCGGCCGATTGGCCGCAATACGTCGGCGATCTTCAGTGCGAGCGCCTGGTCATAGGCGGTCAGCGTCAGTCCGACGATGGCGGCCAGCACCAGCGCGATCAGCACCTTGACCGGCGCGGAGACCTTGGAAGATTTTGCGGGTGCGCTGTCGGTCATGAAGAGAAGGCTTGGCTAAAGGAAGGGAAGATGCCCGGAACCGGACAAATGCTCAACGGGGAGTTTCTGGAAGTGCGGGCAAGCCCCAGCTGCGCTGCAGGCGTTGGTACTCGGCATCGGGCAACAGCACGAACAGCGGCTTGGCCTCGGGTGACAGCCATTCCAGCAAGGCTGACATGCGTTGCGGCTCCATCGCGGTGCAGCCGGCGGTCGCCTCGCCAGGCTGGCGCCACAGGTGGGCGAAGATGCAGCTGCCCTGGCCGGGCACCGCAGCGGGGTTGTGCTCGATGACGAAGCCTTCGCGGTAACGACGGTCGCCGTTGTTGTGCAGGTCCAGGCGCATGGCCTCGGTCGAACCCTTGACTGCGGCTTCGCCGACCTTGGCGGCATCGACGATCTGGTTGTACAGCGGCGAGGCCGGTACATCCATGCAATAGCTGCTGGCCAGCATCGGCTGGTAGGGCATGGCGCTGCTGATGTGCTCGGCATAGCCGAAGGCCGGGCCGATGTTGAAGATGCCAGCCGGGCTGCGGCCATCACCTTCGCGCTTCTGCGGGCCATCTGTCTGTTGCGGATGCACGCCTATGCCCCAGGCGCTGCCGCTACGGCCGAGGCTGACATCGAAGCCGGCATCGTGGGCCTTCCAGCCGCCGGCGGTGCGTTCAAAGGCCTGCAGGTGGGCGTTGGTCGCGTCCCAGTTGGGTGTGGTGACGACGATCAGTTGGCGGGCACTGTGTACTGGAGTAGCGAGCGGTGCGGCGATGCTGGCCGGGGCGATGACCATCAACACGCAGCCCAGCAGGTGTCGGAAGTTACGTTGGAACGAGATGAGCATGGCGACGGTTCCCGTGGTCAGATGTCGATCAGGTGCTGGATGCGTTCCTGGTTCAATGCCAGTTGCCGTTGCCGATCAGGATTGGTCTGGCACAGCAGCACGAACACAAAATCCAGCAGGTATTGCAGCGAACTGCGGTAGAGCAGCTGCGCGATGGGGGGCTGCGGGTCGTGTGCGCAGATGGCCAAGGAGGCATCTGCATGCGCGCGTAGCGGATTGGCGGTATGGCGGGTAATCGATACCACTTTGCCGCCGACTTCCTGGAACTGCCGCGACAACTGCCACAGCTGCGGCAGCTTGCCGAACTCGGAGAACACCAGCAGCACGTCGCCGGGACGGGCGGCGGAGAGGTTGGCGGTCATCAGGATGGGATCGGCCTGCTGCACGGTGAGGATGCCCAGCAGCGACAGCCGCATGGCGAACTCACGCGCGTACAGACCGTCATCACCGAGCCCATAGATGAAGACCTTTGGGGCGTCGTCGATCAAAGCGATGACGTCTTCGACGTCGGCCTGCGGGTTGGCCGCCATGGTTTCTTCTTCGGCAGCGGCTTTGGCACGGCGCAGGGTTTCGGCAACCAGCAGGTAGCCGCCGGGTTGGTCCTCCGGCGGCCAGCTGGTGCTTTCGCCATTGCCGGCAGCGGCGACGGCGGCGCCTACCGAGTATTTCAAGTCTGGATAGCCTTTGAAGCCGAGCTTCTGGCTGAACTTGACCACGCTGGATTGGCTGATATCCAGGGCATTGGCGAGCTGCTGCGAGGAGTAGTCGCGCAGCAGGTGTGCGTTGTCGAGGATGAAGTCGGCGATGCGCCGTTCGATGGCCGACATCTGTTCGCGTTCGGAGCGGATTTTTACCAGAGGTGGCATGGGCGTATGGGTGTTTATCTGCTGAAGACTTTAAGGGATTGCGTTGAAAAGAGGAGCGTAGCTGCTGCTTTGGCTGTTGCTTTGGCTGTTGCTCCATAGCCCCTCTCCTGCGAAGCGGGAGAGGGGTTGGGGTGAGGGCGCTTTTTGCTTGTGCTGTTGCTTCAGCTTTTGATCTACCAGGTCCCCTTCCGCAGCGACGGAGCTGGCAGACAAGACCCCGAACGGGGCGACGCACAAGGATGTGCGTCGTTTTTTGACGATACAGGGATGTATCGTCGAAAAATCCTGCCAGCGGAGTGAACCTGGAGCGCGTAGCGCGGAAGGCGCGTAGGCAGGGTGTACCTGACCAGCCATTCGGTTGTTGAAAAGGCGTCTCTTTGGGC
>NZ_JBRREG010000159.1:0-6220 GCF_056760155.1 Stenotrophomonas sp. STEN022 | reverse complement strand
GCTTTGGCTTTGGCTTTGGCTTTGGCTTTGGCTTTGGCTTTGGCTTTGGCTTTGGCTTTGGCAAATCCCTTCTCCCGTTTACGGGAGAAGGTGCCCCGCAGGGGCGGATGAGGGCGGCTTTTGCCTTCGGCGATACCAGCTACAAGCCCGAGGCAAAGCAGAACTGCACGGTGCTGCGCACCGCCCCCTCACCCCAACCCCTCTCCCGTAAACGGGAGAGGGGCTAAAGCCTTACTCCCCGCGCTGGCGCGGTGTGCTCAAGTGGTTCGCCTGCAGCAGGGCATTGAGCAGCAAACGCTCGGTGCCATGCCAATACTTGCGATGCGCCGGATCATCGGCAAACAACACCACATTGCCATTCCCGCTCGGCACCACCTGCAGATAGCTCGAACCCGACACCCGCGCACGATTCGCATCGGACAGATAGCCATTCACCACCGGCTCGCGGTCGATGTTCACCACGTTGAGGAAGGCGTTCTTCACCGGCTCGAACACCAACCCGCCTTCCTTGTTGACCCAGATGCGCCGCTGCTGCACACCAAAACCCAGCGGATGAGTCGGGTCGATATCAGCGCTCAGGATGTTGCCGCTGACCCGGCCCAGCGCGAACACATCACGCACCGTGCCGAAATCCAACCGCTCCGCCTCATCCTTCTTGTCGCCTTCGCGAAGCTTGGCTTCGGCAAGACCTTTGTCGATCGCCCAGCGCGCGCCGCTGCCATACACCACCAGCGAACCACCGGCGGCAATCCAACGCTTGAGCGCAGCCACACCGGCATCACTGACGTTTGCGTAGGTACCGCCGGACAGCACGATCGAGGTGTAGCGCGCCAGATCAACGCTGGCCAGCTGCACAGGATCAAGCTTGGTCGACGGCAAGCCCAGCGAAGTATCCAGCGAGAACCAGGTCGAACCAATCTCGGTGGCGGACACACCCTCGCCCATCACCAGGGCAATGCTTGGCGTGCGCAGCACGCGCACATTGTCGCTGCCCAGGTCGATACCGCTGGCAGCGCGACCACTGGCCAAGGCGTAAACCGTGACACCGGCTTCCTGCGCACGTGCCAGCACCTTGGCCTGCAACGATTCGGCGTCCACGGCCTGGCCCGCAACCGGAATCACCACCGCACCATGACCGAACGCCACATCGCCGTTCGCCGTAGCCGCAGTGAACGGCTGGTGCGCGGTGCGCACACGCACGTTGTCGCGCAGCAGCCCGCCCAGCAGGCGGAAGCTGCCAAAGTCACGTGCATCGGCCACATAGGCAAAACCCGCACGGCCTCCGCTGATACCGCCCTGCGCCGTCGGCACCGCATCCACCGCCGCACCGCTCGGCAAGGCACCACGACTACCTGCATAGCGCAGGCCATACGCCGGAGCCACTGCATACGAAGTGCCGCTATAGAACACATCGCCCTTCACCGGCGGGGTGAACTCGAAGATCGAATGGGCGAGGCGGAACTGCGGCTGCCGCGCCGGCACCACGTAGGCCGAACCGGCCTGGAAGCGTTTGCCATCCACGTCCACATCGCGCGCCAGCGCATGCACCTCGATGCGATGCTGCAACAGTACCGCCAGCAGCTTGCGGGTCAGCGTGGCATCAGCGGCATCACCAAACACCCAGTCGTGCACCGGATAGGCAGCTGCCTGCTTCAAGGCGCTGCGGAAAAACTCCTTCTGCAGCGCGAACAGGCGATCACGGTCTTCCACTACGCCACGCACGCTGGCCAGGCCGGTAGCTACCTGGTTGCGGACGGTGAAGTTGAAATGCAGCGGGCCATTCACCGACTCCTGTACCAGACCGCGCGAACTTGCCTGCTCCACCGTCACGCCAACCGCACCATGGAAGTCCGGATAGGTCGAACCATAGATCGGCGAGAAGTTGTCGAAGTTCTCGCCGGTGTAATACAGCGAGCCAAGATCATCCAGGGCCTTGGCATGGAAACGTGCCAGCCACTTGTTCGCCTCGTATGAAGACTTGGGCAGCAGCGGGCTTTCCATGCTCTTTGGTGACGGCTCGAAGTAATACGTGCTGTCCTTGCCCATCTCATGGAAGTCGATCTGGATATTCGGATACCAGCGATGGAACTGCGCAACCTTCGGCCAGCTGTCGGTCTGCGCCAACGCCAGCCAATCGCGGTTGAGATCGGTGAAGTAGTGATTGACGCGACCACTCGGGAACGGCTCGACGTGCTCCTTGTCGGCCGGATCAGCAGATGGCGGACGCGAACCCCAGGCGTTATGCCAGTTGGCGGCACGGTCGCGTCCATCCGGGTTCTGTGCAGGATCGATCACCACAACAGCCTGATCCAGCCAGCGCGCGGTTTCCGCGTCCTGGTTGGCGGCCAGGTAGTAAGCGGTGAGCATCGCCGCTTCACCGCCGGAGGTTTCGTTGCCGTGCACGCTGTAACCGAGCCAGGCCACCGCCGGTGCATCGGCGCCGGGCAATGGCTGTGCGGGATCGATCAGCGCCTGCCGTTGCGCGGCGATCTCGGCGCTGCGCGCGTGGTTGCGTGCCGAGGTGATGGTCACCAACACCAGCGGACGCTGCTCGTAACTTTGACCGATGACTTCGACCTTGACCTTGTCCGAGACCCGCGCCAGTTCGTTGAAGTAGGCCACCAGCTGATCATGGCGGGTGTAATGACTGCCGATTTCGTAGCCGAGGAACTGCTGCGGTGAAGGCACTTTCGCATCGAACTGCTGCGCGGTGGGGAAGTAATAGCTGTTCTGGGCATTGGCCGGTGACAGGCTGACAAGCGTTGCCAGCAACAAGACCGGCAGCAGACGTGAAAAGCGGAACGACATGGGTGTAGCACTCCCCGATTGCATGAACGTTGTTGCGACTATTTGCTGGCAACACCACCTGTAGTGCCGAGCCATGCTCGGCAGGCGCCTTCCCGATAATGTTCCAGCGCCGTGAAGCTGCCCTCGCCCCAACCCCTCTCCCGACGGGAGAGGGGCTTTCAATCAGAAGCGATAATCAAAACCCAGCGTGTAGTAGCGTCCACGCAGGTCGTACTGGCTGAAGTCGTACGGCGCGCGCACACCCGGGAAGGTGGCGTCGTACGGCGGCTGGCGGTCACCGATGTTCTGCACCTTTGCGTACACGGTCAGCTTGTCGATGCCGGTGTAGCCCAGGTACAGATCGAACTGGCTGTAGCTGGCCACCTGCTTCTGCACGGCTTTGGCCGCAGCACTGCCTTGCTGGTCATAGCTGCTGGTGTAGTACCAGGTCAGCGCGGTGCGCCAATCACCCAAAGCCCAATCCAGCGTGGTGGTGGCCTTGGTATCCGGCAACGATGGGCCCAGGTTGGAACCGGCGTAATCCACCAAGGGCCCGCCAATCACCTGCGGACGCTTGTAGTCGATGACATAGGTCAGCGCCGAGGACAGGCCGAAGTCACCCGCAGCGGCCGTCTGCCAGCGCTGGCGCAGCTCGATGTCGATGCCCGAGGTCTCCAGCTCACTCAGGTTCTGGTAGCGGTTGTAGACCGCCAGCAACTTGCCGCGTGAATCGCGCAGTACATTGGCCGGGTCGTTCTCCGCCACCAGCGTTGTGGTGTTGCCGGTGCCGATCAGGTTGTCCAGCTTGATGCGATAGTAATCGACACTGAGGTTGGTGTTCTGCCACGGGGAGAGCACGAAGCCGGCATTGAAGCTGCGCGTGCGTTCCGGATCCAGGTTGGTGTTGCCGACGGTGAAGAAGGTCGGGTTCTGCCGCGAGCCGGCTACGTCCGGATCATGCGGATCGACCACCGAGCCATAGGCGATGCTGGTCGACGCCGAGTTCTCCGACAACGATGGCGCACGGAAACCGCGCGAGGCCGCAGCGCGCACCAGCAACCAATCCAGCGGCTGCCAACGCAAGCCGAGCTTGGGCGAGAACGCATTACCGAAATCACTGTAATGATCAGCGCGTGCTGCCGCCTGCAGTTCCAGCGTGCTATGCAGCGGCACGCTTACTTCCGCGTAGGCCGCGCTGACCTGGCGCTGACCATGGACTTCGGCAATTGCCGGACGCACCTGCAGGCCTGCATCGATCTGCCAGGGATTGTTGGAATCGAGCTTCTCCTGACGCCATTCGGCACCGGCGGCAAAGCCAATCTCGCCCGCCCAGGTTGCACCCAGGGTGCCGGACACCTTGGCATCGACACCCTTGAGCACGGATTCGGCTGGGCGCAGCGTGCTCAGGCCAATCGCAGCAAGCACCGCCGGATCCGTCGCTGACGGATTGAGCAGGTTGTAGCTGCCGCTGGCCAGTGCGTCATACAGGGCCCAGCGGTTCGCAAAACCGCCGGAGACAGTCTCGCGCTGTTTGCTGGCGGCCTGGAACGCACCAACTTCCCAATCCCACTTCTCGGTCTGCCCGCGCAGGCCAAGCACGCCGCGATAGGAACGCGAACGATTGGTCTTGATGGTGCCGCCAAGGTTGAAGAAGGTGTATTCGATCGGCACGTCCACGCCGTACGGGTTGTACGGATTTCCTGCCGGCAGGGTCGAACGCACCGGCTCGGCCAGACCGGAGTCGGCGTTGAGCGCGAAACGGCCACTTTCCAGGGTAAAGAACGGGCTTGAGCCGAACCACGACACACCCTTGATGTCGCTGTAGATCACATCGGCGAAGGCTTCCACCGAATCGTTGATGCGCAGCGTGCCGTTGACATAGGCCTGCCAGCGCTTGGTCGAGGGAATCAGCGTGGTATACGGCGCCTGGTTGAAGGCGCAGGTGTTACCGGCCAAACCGTCGATCGGTGCACTTGCGGTCAGCACCGTGCCTTCCGGGCAGTTGCCCGCGGCGTCGAGCATCGGCACCGATTTGCCGCCAATCAGATAACGCGCACCCTTGGCCGACCAACCATTCCAGCGACCTCCGGCCTTGTCGGTATAGATGCCCGAGCGGGTCAGGTCGCGCTGGTCCTGGTCCAGGCGGTCGCGGTTATAGCCTTCCAGCGACACCAGGATGTTGTAGCCATCGCGGTCCAGGTCCCCAATGCCGCCGACGAACTTGAGGTTCTGCTGGTCCAGCCCACCGGCTTCGGAGGTGCCGCCACTGACGCCGACTTCGGCGCCTTCAAAATTCTGCCGGGTGATGATGTTGACCACGCCGGCGACTGCATCGGAACCGTATACCGCCGAGGCGCCATCCTTCAGCACTTCGATGCGTTTCACCGCTACGAGGGGAAGCGCGTTGAGGTCAACGAAGGTGTCCGACAAACCGCCGGACGGGAAGCCGTAATTGGCCAGACGGCGACCATTGAGCAGCACCAGCGTGTTCTTCTGCGACAGGCCGCGCAGGCCGATGCCGGCCGAGCCCGAGGCCCAACCGCTGTTGCTGGTTTCGTTGCTGGCGTTGCCGGTGTTGGCGGAGATCGAACGCAGCAGGTCAGCCACACTGGCCTTGCCGGTCTGCTCCAGTTGCTGGCGTTCGATCACCTGCACCGGATTGGCGGTCTCGGTATCGGTACGCTTGATGTTGGAGCCGGTGACACGGACCGCATCGAGGGTCTTGCTGCCGTCGGCAGCGGTTTCGGCCAGGGCGAGGGAGGGAGCAACGATGGCAGCGGCCACCGCGAAGGCGAGCAAGGAACGAGTAGGCATGGAATCCGGGGAGAGGTGAATGACAACCCGTGCAGTACCTCATGACAGCCAAATGTCCGGCCAATCACTTTGTTGCATTCGCACATAACCATCCGTTACATCGCTTCATCAAGATGGATATGAAAATATGGCTGGCAACACAGGCGCATACGCGCAGCGACGGCGGCACCCTACAATTATGCCCATGGATATTTTCAAGGTTTTCACCCTCGAAGCCGCACACCGGCTGCCCAACGTCCCGGTCGGCCACAAGTGCTCGCGCCTGCACGGCCATTCGTTCCGCGTGGAACTGCGGGTCAGCGGCGAACCCGGCCCGGAGACCGGTTGGATCATGGACTTCAGTGATCTGAAGGCCGCTTTCCAGCCGCTCTACGACCAGCTCGATCACAACTACCTCAACGACATCCCTGGCCTGGAGAACCCCACCAGCGAACGCCTGGCGATGTGGATCTGGGAAAAGCTGAAGCCGGCACTGCCGCTGCTCAGCGAAGTAATCGTGCACGAAACCTGCACCTCCGGCTGCAGCTACAAGGGCGACATAGCCGCCTGATAGCGGCCCTGTAGTGCCGAGCCATGCTCGGCAAGGGCTTTACCCGGAATGCCTCTGCCGAGCATGGCT
>NZ_JBRREG010000158.1:0-6414 GCF_056760155.1 Stenotrophomonas sp. STEN022 | reverse complement strand
AGCCCCTGCAGAGCATGGCTCGGCACTACAGTTGCTTGTTATTTGACGCGACGCAGATGCGGGCCGCGCTTGTTGAACGGTGGCTGCCCGCGCCAGTAACGGATCAGCAACCAGCCAAACAACATGCCGCCAAGATGCGCGAAATGGGCGACGCCCGGCTGCCAGCCGGTGAAGCCCAGCAGCAGCTCAATCGCACCAAACACGATCACGAAAGTACGTGCCTTCATCGGGATCGGCGGGAACAACAGCACCACCCGTTGGTTCGGGAACAACATGCCGTAGGCCAGCAGCAGGCCGAACACACCGCCGGAGGCGCCCAGCACCGGGTTGTACTCCCCGGCAAACGCAGCCACCAGCAACTGGCACAGGCCGGCGCCGACCACGCACACCATGTAGTACGTCAGGAAGCGCTTCTCACCCCAGGTCGCCTCCAACGGCGCACCAAACATGAAAAGCGCCAGCATGTTGAAGAACAGATGGCCGAAGCTGCCATGCAGGAAACCGTAGCTCAGCAGCTGCCACGGTTCGAATCCCGGTGAATCGCTGAAGACCTGCTGCGAACCCAGCGGCCACAGCATCAACTGGGTGAAGATGCCCGCCGTCTGCGGAAGCTGCTGCAGCAGGAACAGGACGACGTTGGCGATCAGCAACGTCTGGGTGATCTTGGGTAGGCGCGGGAACATGGTGGCATCCGGGGAAACTGGCTACATCATAGCCGCAGCAGCTAGCCCGGGCCCCAGATCGCCTCGTCCAGGCTGCGCGGCGGTTTGGGCCGCTTCACCCTGCCGTTCTCCACCACCACGCCTTCGGCCCGCAGCCGCTGGCTCTGTTCGCGCCAACCGCGTGAGCCCTCCGGCATTGCGATGCGACCGTCCGAGCGCAGCACCCGATGCCAGGGCAGCTCCGGATCCACATTGCTTCCCAGCAGGCGCGCCACCAGCCTTGCCCTACCGGGCAGCCCGGCCTTGGCCGCCACTTCGCCATAGCCCAGCACCTGCCCACGCGGAATGGCACGAATCGCTTCAAGGATGCGTGCATGCCCGGCGGCGACACTGGCCTCTGGGCTCATCGCTTCTTCTTCGCCACGCCGCTGCCCACCAGCAGCACGCCCAGCAACACCAGCACCGTCCCGGCGCTTTGCCAAATGCCCATCGGTTCGTCGAGCAGCCATACGCTGAGCACAATCGTGGAAACCGGCCCCAGCATACTCACCTGTGCGGCCAGCGAGGAACCAATCCGCTTGACCCCGATCATGATCGCCAACACCGGCAGGACGGTACAGACCGTGCCGTTGAGCAGAGACAGCCAATACACCGGCGGCGCGTACGCCCACAACGCATCCCAGGGTTGAAACAGCAGGTACTGACCGATGCACAGCACGCAGGCCACCATGCTGGCGTAAGCGGTCAGACGCACCGCGCCAATCCGCACCACCGCCTGGCCACTGCCGAACAGATACACCGCATAGCTCAGCGCACTGGCGAACACCAGGGCCGAGCCGATCAAGGTACGCCGGCCTTCGAGCTGGATGTCATGGCCAAAAGCCAGTAATACGCCGAGATAGCTGACCAGCAAGGCCGCCACCTGGATGCGGGTGGGCCGTTGCTTGAGCACCACCAATGCAATCAACACCACCAACGTGGGGCTGAGATACAGGATCAGCCGTTCCAGCGTGGCGCTGATGTATTGCAGGCCAAGGAAATCCAGATAGCTGGACAGGTAGTAGCCACTGAAGCCGAGCAGCAGCACCCGCCAACGATCACCGACCGACAGCGGCTGCGCGCGCCGTGCCGCCCACATGCCCATCGCGATGAAGAATGGAAATGCGACCATCATCCGCAGCGCCAACAAGGCAGTGGCATCGGCGCCGTGTCGGTAGGCGAGCTTGACGATCACCGCCTTGCCGGACGCGGCAATGGCGCCGGTGGCAGCCAACAGCAGGCCGCTGATCAACAAGCGGCGCGAGCTGGTGGGTAGTGTTGGCGCGGCCATTGTGGCCTCACGCTGGCTTGGAGCAGTCACGCTGTTACGGCATCCGGGGGAGATGGCTTTCTATTATGGGCGCTAAGGGATTTGTACGGGCTGGCGGGTAGGACCAAGGCCATTACCGAGAAGAAGCAAGATCAACTACACCCCTCCCCAACCCGCCCGGCCCGAAGGCATGGCCTTCGGTCGTTCATCAGGCCGCGCGCCAGTGGCGCGCAAGCAGGCCTTCTTCACCCCCTTGCCTACGGCAAAGGGAGGGAGCAACCTCAGAAGCATTGCCCGCAACTGCAGGATCAGCCTCCTCCCTTGCGCGCAGCGCAGGGGAGGATTGAGGAGGGGGGCTTTGTTGCTGTTGCTGCCCACCACCCTCAGCGCATCAGAACAACTTCCTCAGCCGAGGTCGGATGGATGGCCACCGTCTCTTCCATCTGCCTGCGCGTCACGCCAGCCTTCACCGCCACCGCAAACCCCTGCAGGATTTCGTCGGCACCCTCGCCCAGCAGATGGATGCCAACCACCTTCTCGTCCTCACCAGCACAAACCATCTTGAACAGACTGCGCACCTCACCCTGCCCCAGCGCCTGCAGCATCGGTCGGAAGCGGCTGTAATACGTGCTCACCTTGCCAAAACGCCTGCTCGCCTCTTCCTCGCTCAGGCCGACGCTGCCCAGCGGCGGATGCGCGAACACAACACTGGGAACATTCTCGTAGTCGAGCCTGGCCTCCGGATGCCCGCCCAGCACGCGATCCATCAGCCTGCGCGCAGCTGCAATCGCAACCGGCGTCAGCGTCACCCGGCCAGTAACGTCACCAACCGCATAGATGCCAGGCACCGAGGTGTTCTGGTAGTCATCCACCTCGACCTGGCCCTTCTCGCCCAGCTTCACGCCAGCCTGCTCCAAGCCAAGCCCCGTTGTGTTCGGGCCACGGCCGGTGGCGAAAAGCACCGTATCGAATACAGCCTGTTCCGGACCGTTGTGCAACTGCGCGCGGATCTGTTGCTGCTGCCGCTGCAGTGCCTCCACCTTGCAGCCGAAGTGCAGCTCCACACCCTGCAGTCGCAGGTTCTCCGCCAGCTGGTCCGACACTTCCGCGTCAAACTTCCCCAGCAATCGCTGCCCGCGCACCAGCAAGGCAACCTCGCTACCCAAGGCGCGCAGTACCCCGGCCAGTTCCACCGCGATGTAGCCGCCGCCCACCAGTGCAACGCGATCAGGGCGCGCCTGCAAGGCGAAGAAATCATCCGAAACACCGCCCAGTTCCGCCCCTGGCAATTCCGGCTTGAGCGGATGCGCGCCGGTAGCGATGACGATGTGCTCGGCGCGGAACTGGGTGCCGTCCTCACATTGCACCGTGTGCGGGTCGATCAGGTGCCCACGATTGCTGATCCGCACAACCCCGGTTTCGTCCAGCCGCTTCTGATAGCTGGCATGGATATTGGCGATGTACTGCTGGCGTCGATCCAACAGGGTCGACCACGTCAACGCCGGTTCGGCAGGCACATCGAAACCGATCCGCCGTGCCAGTCCAATGCGCTCGGACAGGTCCGCAGCCAGCCACATCGCCTTTTTCGGCACGCAACCTACATTGACGCAGGTGCCACCCAACGGCGCAGGCTCCAGCATCGCCACCTTGGCGCCGTAGGATGCTGCGCGGAATGCGGCAGCCAGGCCGCCCGAGCCACCCCCCAGTACCACCACATCGTAATTCCGCGCGCTCACTGGAAACGCTCCACGCAATACGGCGCAGGATCGATTGCAGGCGCTTGCCCGGTTATCAAATCAGCCATCAGTTGTCCGCTCCCACTGCTCATGCTGATGCCGAGCATGCCATGACCCGCCGCTAGCCAGACGTGAGCGTGCAAGGGTGAGCGCCCCAATATCGGCATATCATCCCAGGTCATCGGCCGCCAGCCATACCAGCGCTCATGGATGACCTCGCCGATTGGCTGCCGCAGATACTGCCGCGCGGCCTGCTCGAGCGCCTGCAGACGGGTTGCATTCAAATGCCGATCCTGCCCGGAAAATTCCATCGTGCCGCCCAGGCGCATCTGTTCAGCCCAGGCAATGACGAAGACCGAACGATCCTTCAGCACCACCGGCCGGCTCGGCACCTGCATCGGGCGGCTGCCCGTGATGGAGTAGCCCTTGCCTGCCTGGATAGGGACGCGCACCCCTAACCTGGCAGCCAGCCGTGGCGACCATGCACCCGTCGCCAGCACGAGTTCACCGGTATCGCGCGTACCTCGATTGGTCTGCACACGCACGCCCCGCTCGCGCGGCTCGAATGACTGCACCAAGCAGTGCTCGTCAATCAGCACGCCACGCGCACGCAGTACCCGTCCCAGCTCGGTGGTGTAGCGATCCGGGCGCAGACTGGCATCACCCGGGAAACGGATCGCCCCCACCACGCCATCCTTGAAGGCGGGCTCAGTACGAACGAAATCGCTGCCATCGATGATCTCGGTGGCGATGCCAAGCTCAGCCAAAGCGCCGCATTCGGCCGCGTGGGCGTCGAAATTGCGTTGCTGGCGGAACACATAGTCCAAGCCCTTCTCGGCGAACTCACAATCCAACTGGTAGCACTGCACCCAATCTGCCAGACGTTGCCGGGAGTCGTTCAACAATGCGGCACGCCCTTGCGCGCTGTGCAACCAGTCCTGTCGATTGCAGCGCGCAGCGAACTTCAGCAGCCAGCGCCAAAGGGCTGGATCAAGACGCGGTGGGATATACAGCGGCGCCTGCGGCGACAGCATCCAACGCAGAGCGCGCAATGGCACACCAGGTGCGGCCAGCGGTGGTGCATGGCTGGGAGTGATCGTGCCGCAGTTACCGTGCGAGGTAGCACCGCCCAACGTGCCAGCGTCAATCACCCGCACCTGCCGTCCTGTTTCGGAGAGCGCCAACGCGGTGGCCAGGCCAGTCACACCGGCGCCAACAATCAAGACGTCGTCTTTGGGGGAGTTCACCCGGCTATTTTATTGCCGCGATCGCGTCAGCGCCGCAGTGGTGGCAATTGCAAGTAAGTGAACGCCCGCCACAGCCATTCCACCGGCCCGTACTGGAAACGCTGCAGCCATAGCTGGCTGAGCATCACCTGCGTGGCGAACAGCCCCACGGCAAACAGCAGCTGCGATGCACGCCCCATCTGCTCGAACCAGCCCAGGCCATAGCCGTAGAACACCAAGGTGCAGACCAGCGACTGGCCGAGGTAGTTGCTCAAGGCCATGCGACCGGCGGGCGCCAGCCATTGCAGATGGCGACTCCAGCGCACGCCCCATGCCAGATAGCCCAGACACATCAGCAAGCCCGCAACAGCAGTCAGCGCATAAGCACCTGCACTGCGCATGGTGAACTGCCCAGGAGCGTTGTACGGCAGCACCCATACACTCAGCCACATCACCGCCAGACCGAGCGGCAGCAGCAACCAGCGCAAGCCTGCCCACAACCGCGGATAGCGTCCGGGTTCGGCAATGGCACCACTGCGCGCGAACCATGCGCCAATCAGGAACATGCCCAGCACCTGCGGGCCGACCAGCAGCAGCGCACCCAGCGAGGCACCCACGTCCTGCAACCGCTGTGCAATTGCCTGCAGGTAGCTGCCCTGCCCGTAAGCCTGGCGCTGCGCCTCGATTGCAGCCCTTGCTGCTTCCGCCTGTGCAGCGGCCGCATCAGCCGGCGCAAATTGCATCAAGGCGCCCAATAACAACATCAGTACAGCTGCTCCCAGATAGGCCACTGTTCCCAATGCCGGCAACCAACTGCGCGGAGCTTCGCGGAATGCCAGCAAGGCAAACGACAACAGCGCGTAGGCGACCAGAATGTCACCGGACCACAGCAGCAGCGCATGCAGCACACCGATGAGCAGCAAGCCCAGGCTGCGGCGCAGATAGAAGCGGGTGAAGTCGCGCCCGGCGACAGCCGCCCGCTGCGCCATTACCGCGAAACCGGCACCGAACAACAGCGAGAACAAGGTGAAGAACTTGCCCTGCACGAAGATGTAGACGAAGGCATCGGCCCAGTAGTCCCGCCCCAGCCAATGTGGGTCAATGCCGGTGAACGACATGTCCAACGGGCCACTGAAGGCTTCCATGTTCATCAACAGGATGCCGAACAGGGCAAAACCGCGCAGCACGTCCAGGCTGGCAATACGCTCATTGGCCGCCACAGGCTGGAAAGCAGAAGTAGACAACGACGACATCCTTCAGCAACAGGTGCGCGATTAGAGCACGCCGGAACAATGTAGTGCCTGGCCATGCTCGACACTACATGCGGGCTGTGTTGTGGGAGCGCCGTCAGCCGCGAAACCGGAGGTGTATTCGTCAATGCAAAGCCCTACCCCTCCCCAACCCTCCCCTTCGCTGCGCGAAAGGGAGGGAGCTGAGCGTAGTGCCGAGCCATGCTCGGCAGGGGCTTTACCGGTAGAGCC
>NZ_JBRREG010000157.1:0-6486 GCF_056760155.1 Stenotrophomonas sp. STEN022 | reverse complement strand
CGGCGAAGCTGCCGTCAGTCAACCCTGCGGCAAGTGTGCAAACCGATTATTGCCGTGCTGCGCGGCTGCCGCCGCCCCAACAAGAAATCCGATGCCAGCAACTGGCATCGGATTCCGGATGACTCAAGCGTTCAAGTGGACAGCATTCCCGCTGGAACGGGCTTCCGGTTTACCTCAATCAGCCTTGCCTGACTTGCGAACCTCGGCACTACCTACCGGGTTGCGCGGATCACTGCCACCGCTGAGTACATTGCTGCGTCGATCCCACTCCACCGTCTGCAGGTTGCCCCAGACATGGCTGGAGCCGCGACCGCCTTCGGCCGAGTCGCCCGGCAGTTCAACCTTGTGGCCCATCGCCTGCAGCTGCTTGGCGACTTCGGGCGAGAACGCGCCGGTCTCCGCCGAAATCTCATCCGGCAACCACTGGTGGTGATAACGCGGCAACGCGGCCACCTGCTGTGCGTCCAGGCCGGCGTCATAGCCGAGGATGCCGAGCAGGACCATGGTGATGATGCGGCTGCCACCCGGCGTGCCAATCACCACGACCTTGTCATCATTTTCCATGAAGGTCGGCGTCATCGAGCTGAGCATGCGCTTGCCCTTGGCCGGCGCGTTGGCCGCGTAGCCCATTACACCGAAGGCGTTGGGCGTGCCCGGCTTCAATGCGAAGTCGTCCATCTCGTTGTTCAGCAGCACACCGGTGCCGGCCGGGATCAGACCCGAGCCGTACAGCAGGTTCACCGTCTGGGTGCCGCCAACGCGATTGCCTTCGCTGTCGATGATCGAGAAGTGCGTGGTCTCGTCATCTTCCAACGGCGTCGGGTTGCCCGACAGCAGGTCGCTGGGTGTTGCCTTCTCCGGATGGATGGTTGCACGCAGGCCTTGTGCATAATCGCGGCTGGTCAGCACCTTCTGCGGAATATCGACAAAGTCGGGGTCGCCGAGGAAGAAGGTACGGTCACGATAGGCGCGACGCATCGCTTCCACCACCAGGTGGGTGCTGTGCGCCTGGTCCATCTTGTTCAGATCCCAGGGTTCGAGGATCTGCAGCATGGAGGCCAGCGCGATGCCGCCGGAGGACGGCGGTGAGGCGGTGGTGATCTTCCAGCCACGGTAGTTGAACACGATCGGCTCGCGGGTCTTGACCGTATAGCCGGCCAGTTCCTCGGCAGTCCAGCGGCCGCCGGCCTGCTTCACGCCGGCCAGCAGCTTGCGCCCGGTCTCACCGCGGTAGAAACCATCGAAACCATTGGCCGCCAGCAGCTGCAGCGTATGCGCCAGCTCCGGCTGTTTGAAGATGTCGCCCTCGGCAATCGGCTTGCCATTACGCAGGTAGACCTCACGGGTACCCGGGTAACGGTCCATTACTTCACGGCGGCTGGCATAGCCACGGGCCATGCGTGCGTACACCGGGAAGCCATCGGTAGCGACGCGGATGGCCGGCGCCAGCGAATCGCCCAGCGGCAACTTGCCATGCTCACGCGCCAGCTTCACCAGCGCCGCCGGCAAACCCGGAATGCCGGCCGACCACGGGCCATTGACCGAACGGTCACGGTCAAGGTTGCCGTTCTTGTCCAGGAACTGCTCGGGCGTTGCGGACTCGGGCGAGGTCTCGCGCGCATCCAGCATCAGGTCCTTGCCGGTCTTGGCATCGTGCAGCAGGAAGAACCCGCCGCCGCCCAGACCCGAGCTGATTGGTTCAACCACAGCCAGCGTGGAAGACACGGCCACCGCCGCATCGAACGCATTGCCGCCCTTGCCGAGGATTTCCATACCGGCCTGGGTTGCCAGCGAGTGGCCGCTGGCAATCGCCGCGCCATCGGGATGTGCGGCACGCGTCGGTGCGGTATCGGCTGCCCACGCAGCTGGCGACAACACCAGTGCGAACAGCAGCAGGGAACGGGCAACGAGTTTCATGCCGTTGGATTCTCCGATTGGTAAAATTCAGGGTGATCGCGTTGCAGACCGGCCAGTTTGGCCAGCAGCTGATCTTCGGTTTCGACGATTTCCGGGTCCGGGTCGATGCATTCGACCGGGCACACCACCACGCACTGCGGCTCATCGAAATGACCGACACATTCGGTACAACGGGCCGGATCGATCACATAGATCGTCTCGCCCATTGCGATGGCCTGGTTGGGACAGGCCGGCTCACAGACGTCGCAGTTGACGCAGAGCTCGTTGATTTTCAAAGACATTGTTGCGGTGTTCCCGTCGGAGCGGGGCTTGCAACCGGCGCCTGCCGGTTCATCGGTCCTGCTGTTCATGGCCTGCCAAGGGCAGTACCGACAGCAAGCTTACCGGATACTTGTTTTGCTGGCGCTGGAATGACAGCAATGCCGCCGCTTCCACAGCGTTCCGCCTGTGGCGATGCTGGCTTTGGGCGTTCACCGAGTTGCGCGGTTCGTTGTTGCAGCTCAGGCCAAGGCAACGGCCGGATCCGGAGCAGGGCCAGCGCCTCCCGCCTTCGCAGGGACGACGCACTGGCAAGTGCGGGGCCGCTACGCGACCCCGCACCTATGCGTCACTTGGCTTCGACGAAGACGTAGTCGGCGCCAGTCGGCTTGACGATGGTCTGCACGCGGGCATTGTCGGCGGCATCGCCGATGAACACCACGCGCACACCCTTCATCGAATCAGCCTGCACGTCCTTGAAGCTGGCTTCGATCAGGTCCGCCATCTTGGCCGAGGCCGACGAACCAAAAGCCAGCATGTTGCCCGGCTGGATGCCGCGGCCGACGGCAGTGGTGGCACTCTCAGCCTGACGGTCGTACTTGGCTGCGAATTCCGGATCCGATGCCGGCGGCAGGTAGTACAGGAACGGACTTGCGGTGATGTTGCCCATGTTCTGCACGGCAACCGCCTGCAGGTACTTCTTCCAACCCGCGTCGTCATCCTTGGCCGGGGCGACCAGCGCCTGCTGCGCTTCGACTACCGGTGCTTCTTCTTTCTTGCAGGCGGTTACAGCCAGCACCATCGAGGCGGCAAGCAGCACGCGCATCGTGTTCTTCATGATCGTTCTCCCGTTGAAAAGTGGTGTTACTGAAAAAGGCTTACTGCCCGCGCGCCTCGCGGGCCTTGCGCAACGCTTCAAGCACAGTGGCCGGCACGAAGCCGGAGACATCCCCGCCCAACCGGGCGATTTCACGCACCAGCGAGGAGGAAATGAAGCTGTGCTGCTCGGAGGGGGTCAGAAACAAGGTCTCCACCTCCGGAATCAGATGCCGGTTCATGCTCGCCATCTGGAATTCGTATTCAAAATCGGACACCGCGCGCAGGCCGCGCAGCAACACCCCGCCGTGCACGGAGCGCACGAAGTGGGCCAGCAAGGTGTCGAAACCGACCACTTCCACGTTGTCGTGGTGTTGCAGTGCTTCCACCGCCAAGGCCACCCGCAGCTCCAGCGGCAGCGTCGGGCCCTTGGACGGGCTCTGCGCCACGCCGACCACCACCTTCTCGAACAAGGGCGCGGCACGGTTCACCAGATCGATGTGACCATTGGTGATCGGGTCGAAAGTGCCCGGGTATACGGCGATGCGGCGGTTGGCTGAGGTCATGCGGGTTCGGTCGCGTTCATGTCGCCGCGAAGTGTAGCAGCGGCCCGGCGATAGAGGGCATAGGCCACCTCACGGGTGCTGCCCTCGCGACGCAGCTGCCATTCCGCCGGCAGCCGCAGCGCCGCGCCGACCGGCGCTTCCACGTACAGCCACGCATCTTCAGCCAGGTGTCGGGGCAGGCGTTCGATCACCTGTTCCCACAATCCGGCTGCAAACGGAGGGTCCAGAAACACCAGGTCGGCCCGTGCGGATGGCGCACTGCCCAGCCATTGCAGGGCATCGCCGGCAATCACCTCAACCTGGGCCCCTGCCCCCAGCCTTCCGACCACACCGCGCAGTGCCGCCACCAGTTGCGGATCGCGCTCCACCAGCTGCGCCGACGCCGCGCCACGCGACACCGCCTCCAACCCAAGCGCGCCGCTGCCGGCAAACAGGTCAAGCACACGAGCGCCAGGCAGTTTAGGCATCAGCCAGTTGAACAGGGTCTCGCGTACCCGGTCACTGGTCGGCCGCAGACCCGGCAATTCAGGAACCTGCAAGCGGGTATTGCGCCAACGCCCACCGACGATGCGCACCTGGCCGCTGGCGGCAGCTGGCGCCTTGCCGCGGACCGGGCTCATCCGACCCGCACCGGCAAAGCCAATGACAAAACGCGACAAATCAAATACATCGACGGCCCACACCCAACAGTTCCAAGTGCTGCAGATGATAGACCAGCGCCCACGCTGGCTGCGCCCACCTTGAAATCGGCCCATTCACCCTTACCCATGCTGCAGCCACCGCGCAGCTGCGCGATCCATCAGCAACGGAGCACCCCGACCGATGAGCAACCCGAATCACAAGGAAACCCGCGGTTTCCAGACCGAGGTGAAGCAGCTGCTGCACCTGATGATCCACTCGCTGTACTCGAACAAGGAAATCTTCCTGCGAGAGCTGGTGTCCAATGCCGCCGACGCCGCCGACAAGCTGCGCTTCGAAGCGCTGACCCAGCCCGAACTGCTCGAAGGCGGCGCGCCGCTGCGCATCCGCATCGAGGCCGACCCGGCCGCGCGCACCCTGACCATCGACGACAACGGCATCGGCCTGAGCCGCGATGAAGCCATCGCCCACCTCGGCACCATCGCCAAGTCCGGCACCGCCGAGTTCCTGAAGAACCTGTCCGGCGACCAGAAGAAGGACTCCAACCTGATCGGCCAATTCGGCGTGGGCTTCTATTCGGCCTTCATCGTGGCCGACCAGGTCGACGTCTACAGCCGCCGCGCCGGTCTGCCGGCCAGCGAAGGCGTGCATTGGTCGTCCAAGGGAGAGGGCGAGTTCGAGGTCGAGACCATCGACAAGCCCGAGCGCGGCACCCGCATCGTGCTGCACCTGAAGGAAGGCGAAGAAAGCTATACCGACGGCTGGCAGCTGCGCAGCCTGATCAAGAAGTACTCCGACCATATCGGCCTGCCGATCGAGCTGCAGAAAGAACACCACGGCGAGGAAGCCGACAAGCCGGCCACGCCGGAATGGGAGACCGTCAACCGCGCCAATGCGCTGTGGACGCGTGCCAAGGCCGAGGTCAAGGACGAGGAATACAAGGAGTTCTACAAGCACATCGCGCACGACCCGACCGACCCGCTGGCCTGGACCCACAACAAGGTCGAAGGCAAGCTGGAGTACACCTCGCTGCTTTACACGCCGGGCCGCGCACCGTACGACCTGTACCACCGCGACGCGCCCAAGGGCCTGAAGCTCTATGTGCAGCGCGTTTTCATCATGGACCAGGCCGAGCAGTTCCTGCCGCTGTACCTGCGCTTCATCAAGGGCGTGGTCGATTCCAACGACCTGCCGTTGAATGTCTCACGCGAAATCCTGCAGTCCGGCCCGGTGATCGACTCGATGAAGTCGGCACTGACCAAGCGTTCGCTGGACATGCTGGAGAAGCTGGCCAAGGACAAGCCGGAGGAATACGCAGGCTTCTGGAAGAACTTCGGCCAGGTGCTGAAGGAAGGTCCGGCCGAGGACTACGGCAACCGCGAGAAGGTCGCCGGCCTGCTGCGCTTCGCCTCCACCCACGACGGCAGCGGCGAGCAGAGCGTTGCGCTGGCCGACTACGTCGGCCGCATGATCGAAGGCCAGGACAAGATCTATTACCTGACCGGCGAGAGCTTCCAGCAGGTCAAGGACAGCCCGCACCTCGAGGTGTTCCGCAAGAAGGGCATCGAAGTGCTGCTGATGACTGACCGCATCGACGAGTGGCTGATGAGCTATCTCACCGAGTTCGACGGCAAGTCTTTCGCCGACATCGCCCGCGGCGACCTGGACCTGGGCAAGCTTGAGACCGAGGAAGACAAGAAGGCACAGGAGGAAGTCGCCAAGACCAAGGAAGGCCTGGCCGCGCGCCTGAAGACCGTGCTGGGCGAAGAAGTCGCTGAAGTGCGCGTCTCGCACCGCCTGACCGACTCGCCGGCCATTCTCGCGATCGGCGAACAGGACCTGGGTCTGCAGATGCGCCAGATCCTCGAAGCCAGCGGCCAGAAGGTGCCGGACAGCAAGCCGGTGTTCGAGTTCAACCCGGCGCACCCGCTGATCGAGAAGCTGGATGCCGAGCCGGACATGGACCGCTTCAACGACCTGGCCCATGTGCTGTTCGACCAGGCCGCATTGGCCGCCGGCGACAGCCTCAAGGATCCGGCAGGTTACGTACGCCGCTTGAACAAGCTGCTGCTGGAACTGTCGGCCTGATGACCCTGCCCCCTCCCTTTCGCGCTGCGAAGGGGAGGATTGGAAAGGAACGCTTTGTAGTGCCGAGCCATGCTCGGCAGAAGCCTTACCGGTAATGCCCCAAAGCCCCCCTCACCCCAACCCCTCTCCCGTAAACGGGAGAGGGGCTTGATAAGAGCGAGGAGCCCGTAGTGCCGAGCCATGCTCGGCAGTAGCCTTACCC
>NZ_JBRREG010000156.1:0-6611 GCF_056760155.1 Stenotrophomonas sp. STEN022 | reverse complement strand
CCCCCCCCCCCCCCCAAAACCGGGGGGGGTGTGGGGGGCGGCGCCCCCCCCCCCCAACCCGGGTATGGGGGCGGCCCCTTTTTTTTTTGTCAACTCAAAACCCAAGTTTTCCGCGGATACCCCCCCCCCCACAACAAAGCAGGATGCACGGACGTCATGCGTTGGAAGACAGCAGTGGTCAAACCCACGATTCTCGGCATGGCATTGGCTACGACCAGTTGCGGCTTTCCGCTGCCCGGCAGCCAATCTCATGTAGAGCCGATGGATCCGGCACGTCAGCTGATCGGGCAGGTGCAAGGGCAGGGTGCGAGCAGCCCGCTGCTCGGCAGTGAGGTGCTGGTCGAAGGCATCGTGGTGCGCAACCTGATGGGTGACAGCGACGATATCGGTCAGGAGCTCAAGGAAACCCTGGGCGAAGGTGATCGTGGCACGCCAACCATCGGTTGGTTCCTGCAGGACGAGGGGGACGGTAACCCGGCCACATCCGATGCGATGTTCGTGCTGGATCAGGGCTACGACACCTCAATCAACATGCCGGCCGAGGCTGAGTTCACCATGCGCATGGGCTCGCGGCTTCGCACCGGCGATCGGGTGGCCGTACGCGGAACCGTGGTGGAGCTGCCACAGCAGCAGGTGGTTGATCAGCCACGCAGTACCGGTCATCGGATTTCGCGCGGCGAAGCGGGCGGGACGGTTACCAGCATCGCGGCGATGTCGCTGACGCTTGTCGGGTCTGATGAGCGCGCTACGGCAATCGTTCCTGTCCCCGCTGCTGGCAGTGGTTACGAGGAGTCCCGCGAAGGCATGCGCCTCGAAAGCGTCTTTGTTGCAGAGAATGTCGGCCGTCGCTGAGAGGCGTCACGCTGAAAGAGATCACCCCGGATCCGACCGGCAAAAAAATGCCTCCCCGTTTCCGGGGAGGCTTGTCGACGTCAGACGGGAAGCATCAGGCTTCCGGCTTGGCGTCACGCAGCTCGCGGCGCAGGATCTTGCCGACGTTGGTCTTGGGCAGTTCCTTGCGGAACTCGACGATGCGCGGATGCTTGTAACCGGTCAGGTTGGCGCGGGCAAATTCCTTCACCTGCTCCTCGGTGAGGTTCGGGTCCTTCTTGACGATGACCACCTTCACCACTTCGCCCGACTTCTCGTTGGGCGCACCCACGGCCGCCACTTCCAGGATGCCCGGCATCATTGCCAGCACGTCTTCGATTTCATTCGGGTAGACGTTGAAGCCGGACACCAGGATCATGTCCTTCTTGCGGTCGACGATATAGAAGAAGCCGTTCTCGTCCATGCGTGCCATGTCGCCGGTATGCAACCAGCCATCGGCGTCCATGACCTTGTCGGTCTCGTCCTGGCGATGCCAGTAACCCTTCATCACCTGCGGGCCGCGGATGCACAGTTCGCCAACCTCGCCCGTCGGTACCATCTGCCCATCGTCGGTCTTGACGCAGGCTTCGGTGGAGGGAATCGGCAAGCCGATCGCACCGTTGTATTCCTTCAGGTCCAGCGGGTTGATACAAGCCGCTGGTGAAGTTTCGGTCAGGCCGTAAGCTTCCACCAGGGTGACGCCGGTGACCTTCTTCCACTTGTCGGCCACGGCGCGTTGCACGGCCATACCGCCGCCGAGCGCGAACTTCAGGTTGGAGAAGTCGACTTCATCGAAGCCCTCGGTATTGAGGAGGCCGTTGAACAGCGTATTGACACCAGTAATCGCGGTGAAGCGGTTGTTCTTCAGCTCCTTGATGAAGCCCTTCATGTCACGCGGGTTGGTGATCAGGTAGTTCAAGCCGCCCAGCTTCATGAAGACCAGGCCGTTCGCCGTCAATGCGAAGATGTGGTACAGCGGCAACGCTGTGATGATGACTTCCTCGCCCGGCTTGACGCCCGAAGCGCTGATCCAGGCCGAAGCCTGCTGCATGTTGGCAATCAGGTTGCGGTGGGTCAGCATCGCACCCTTGGCCACGCCGGTGGTGCCGCCTGTGTACTGCAGGAAGGCGATGTCGTCGTGATCCACTTCGACCACCGGCATGCTGTGGCGCTTGCCAAGCTTCAGCGCATCCTTGAAACGGATGGCCTTGGGCAGGTCGTAGTCCGGCACCATTTTCTTCACGTACTTCAGCACGAAGTTGACGATGGCGCCCTTGGGGAAGCCGAGCATGTCGCCCAGGCCGGTGGTGATGACCTGCTTGACCGGCGTATCGGCGATGACCTGCTGCACGGTATCGCCGAAGTTGTCGACCACCAGCAGTATGCTGACGCCGGCGTCGACCAACTGATGCTTGAGTTCGCGTGCGGTATACAGCGGGTTGACGTTCACCACAGTCAGGCCGGCGCGCAGGATGCCGAAAATAGCGATCGGGTACTGCAGGCAGTTGGGCATCATGATCGCAACGCGGTCGCCCTTCTTCAGCTGCAGCTCGCCCAGCAGGTAGGCGGCGAACTGGGTGACCAAAGCGTCCGCTTCGCCATAGGTCAGGACCTTGCCGAAGTTGGAGTAGGCCGGGCGATCACGGAACTTGGCGACCGAGGCATTGAAGACATCGGCGACGGAGTGGAATTCGTTGACGTCGATTTCAGCCGGCACACCAGCCGGGTAGCTCTGCAGCCAAGGACGTTCTTGCGTCATCTTCCCCTCCAGGAAATTGAATGATCTAGTGGTCAGGCCCGATCATCGGGCACCGGCGTTATTGTTGCCAGCATACCGTTCCGAATTGAAAAGGCGAAGGGATAGATGATGCGATCAGTCTTCAACTGCATGCTTTGTGCGGTGATCATGCTTTTGCTGGCCGCTTGCGGCCGCGAACCACCGGAACAGCGTCTGCGCGAAAGTTTTGCTGCGATGCAAAAGAGCGTGGAGGAGGGCAGGCCCGGTGGCTTCATGGAGGGGGTGTCCGAAGACTTCGTGGGCAACGAGGGGCTGGACCGTGGCGGGATGGAGCGTCTGCTGCGTGGGCAGTTGTTGCTCAACGCCAAGGTGGGTGTGCAGACCGGGCCGTTGCGGGTGGAGATGGGCGAGGGTGGTACTGCGACGGTGCGCTTCACTGTGCTGCTGACGGGTGGCAACCAGGGGCTGCTGCCCGAGCGTGGGCAGATGCAGGAAGTGGTCACTGGGTGGCGCGAGCAGGATGGGGAGTGGCAGGTGTATAGCGCGGATTGGGCGCCGGTGGGTGGGGAAGGCTGAGCTGCTGGCTTTGTAGCCGGTTGAAGGTTTTGGAGTTTTAGAGCGCAACAGCACCCCTCCCCAGCCCTCCCCTTGGCTACGCCAAAGGGAGGGAGACAAGCGGGGCTGCTCTTGCCCCCTCCCTTTGGCGTAGCCAAGGGGAGGGCTGGGGAGGGGTGCTCTTGCTTCTCGCCGCAAAAATGCAACAAAAAAGAACGCCCCAACAGGGGCGTTCTTCCAACTCAACATTCAACGCCGTAGATCAGGCAGCCTTCTTCGCCGCCAGCTGCCGCAACACATACTGCAGCAAGCCACCATTACGGAAGTACTCGACTTCCTTCGGCGTCAGCAGCAGCACCTTGGCGGTGAAGCTCTTGCGGCTACCGTCGGCCCTGGTAGCAGTAACCGTTGCGGTCTTGGCCTTGCCATCGTCCAATCCGGTCACATCAAACACCTCCGAGCCATCCAGACCCAAGGTCTGCGCGTTCTCGCCGTCATGGAACTGCAACGGCAGCACGCCCATGCCGACCAGGTTGGAGCGGTGGATGCGCTCGAAGCTCTCGGCGATCACCGCCTTGACGCCGAGCAGGTTGGTGCCCTTGGCGGCCCAGTCGCGCGAGGAGCCGGTGCCGTATTCCTTGCCGGCCAGCACAACCAGCGGCACGCCATCGGCCTTGTACTTCATTGCCGCGTCGTAGATAGCCAGCTTTTCGCCGCTGTTGCTGCCCGGGGCGTAGTACAGCGTATTGCCGCCTTCTTCGCCACCGAACATCAGGTTTTTGATGCGGATGTTGGCGAAGGTGCCGCGCACCATCACATCATCATTGCCGCGGCGGCTGCCGTAGCTGTTGAAGTCGGCCGGCTGCACGCCACGCGACTGCAGGAAGCGGCCCGCCGGCGAATCCTTCTTGATGTTGCCGGCCGGCGAGATGTGGTCGGTGGTGATCGAGTCACCAAACAGGCCCATCACCCGCGCGCCATGCACGTCGCTGATGCTGCCGACCTGCATCGTCATGCCGTCGAAGTAGGGCGGGTTCTTGATATAGGTCGAATCGCCATTCCATTCGTAGGCCTGGCCTTCCGGCGATTCGATCTGCGCCCAGCGGGTGTCACCCTTGAACACATCAGCGTAGTTCTGCTTGAACATCTCCGGGCCGACGGTGGCGGCGATGGTGTCGCCGATTTCCTTGTTGCTCGGCCAGATGTCGCGCAGGTAGACGTCCTGACCATCGCTGCCCTTGCCCAGCGGCTCCTTGCTCAGGTCGATGCGGACCGTGCCGGCGATGGCATAGGCGACCACCAACGGCGGCGAGGCCAGGTAGTTGGCCTTCACTTCCGGATGCACGCGGCCTTCGAAGTTGCGGTTGCCCGACAGCACCGAGGCCACCACCAGGTCACCGGCGGCAATGCCTGCGCTGACTTCGGTGGGGAGCGGGCCGGAGTTGCCGATGCAGGTGGTGCAACCGTAGCCGACCACGAAGAAGCCGAGCTTCTCCAGGTCCGGCAGGACGCCGGCTTTCTCCAGATAGTCGGTGACCACGCGCGAGCCCGGTCCAAGCGAGGTCTTGACCCACGGCTTGGCCTTGAGCCCTAGGCGTGCCGCGTTGCGCGCGAGCAGGCCGGCGCCCAGCATTACCGCCGGGTTGGAGGTGTTGGTGCACGAAGTGATGGCGGCAATGACCACCGCACCATCCTTCAGGCGCATGGGCTGCTCGTTGATCACGATGTCGGCATGGCCCTTGGCCAGCTGCTCGTTGCCCACCGCAGCACCGCCGCCTTCATTGATGAAGTCGGACACGTCGCCATTGCGTTGCTCGCGGTGGCTGGTCAGGCCCTTCAGTGCTTCGCTGAAGTTGCTGTGCACGTCTTCCAGCAGCACGCGGTCCTGCGGGCGCTTGGGGCCGGCCATCGACGGCTTGACCTCGGCCATGTCCAGTTCCAGCGTAGCGCTGTACTGCGCATGCGGGCTGTTGGCGTCGTGCCACAGGCCCTGGGCCTTTGCATAGGCTTCGACCAGGTTGATCTGTGCATCGCTGCGGCCGGACAGGCGCAGGTAGTTCAGCGACTCGGCATCGATCGGGAAGATGCCGCAGGTGGCGCCGTATTCCGGGGCCATGTTGGCGATGGTGGCGCGGTCGGCCAACGGCAGGTGCTGCAGGCCCTCGCCATAGAACTCGACGAACTTGCCGACCACGCCGAGCTTGCGCAGCATCTGGGTGACGGTCAGTACCAGGTCGGTAGCGGTGGTGCCTTCGGGCAGCTTGCCGGTCAGCTTGAAGCCGACGACCTGCGGGATCAGCATGGATGAAGGCTGGCCCAGCATCGCGGCCTCGGCCTCAATGCCACCGACGCCCCAGCCGAGCACGCCGATGCCGTTGATCATGGTGGTGTGCGAGTCCGTGCCGAATACGGTGTCGGGGAAAGCCCAGTTGGCACCGTCGATCTGCCGTTCCATCACCACGCGGGCGAGGTTTTCCAGGTTCACCTGGTGGACGATGCCGGTGTTTGGCGGCACCACCTTGAAGTTCTCGAATGCCTTCTGGCCCCAGCGCAGGAAGCTGTAGCGTTCCTGGTTGCGCTGGAACTCGATCCTGCCGTTGAGGTCCAGCGCGTCAGGGCGCCCGAACACGTCGACCTGCACGGAATGGTCGATGACCAGTTCGGAGGGAATCAGCGGGTTGATCTGCTCGGCCTTGCCGCCAAGCTTGGTGACGGCGTCACGCATGGCGGCCAGGTCGACCACGCAGGGCACGCCGGTGAAGTCCTGCAGCACGACGCGCGCTGGCATGAAGGCAATTTCGGTGTCCGGCTCGGCCTTGGGGTTCCAGCGGGCGACGGCTTCGATGTGGTCCGGGCCGACGGTCTGGCCGCCGTCCTCGTGCCGGAGCAGGTTCTCCAGCAGGATCTTCATCGAGTAGGGAAGGTGGGAGATGTCGAACTTCTGGCCGAGCTTGGGAAGGCTGCAGTAGGTGTACTGCTGGCCGCCAACCTCCAGTTGGCTACGGGTGGAGAATGTATCGCTCATACAGCTGACTCCTCTTGGTACAGATGGCTTGCGGTGGCGCCGGGGCGCTGCGCGGGCTTTTCAGAGCCATGGGGCCCTGTCAGGTGAATACTGGTCCGAGTATGGACGAAGCATCCGCCATCGGGCGCATGGTTGCTGGCAACAGTTTAGGCAACGGCTTGTTGCGCGCATGTAACGGTGTGCACCCGCGGACACAGTGGTGCCGAGCCATGCTCGGCAGGGGCATTGCCATCAGGAACTGGCAGGCCAAGGAGATCTGGTTTGTGGGAGCGGTGTAGGCCGCGAAGCCGCAGCTGCATCGGTCAGCAAAGAGCTACCCCTCCCCAACCCTCCCCTTGGCTGCGCCAAAGGGAGGGGGCGTAGTGCCGCCCCCAACAACCCACAAAAAGGGGAGCAAAACCCCACAAAGCGCAGCGCGACACA